>PMXH01000462.1:450-2971 GCA_003165855.1 Acidobacteriaceae bacterium
GCGATCAGGTGGTGCTGCAGTAGCGGGCTTCGGCCGACGGGCTTCGGCCTTCAAACTTGTGTGGAGTCACTACTACATGAATAACAAACGCAACTCCGGCATTTCAGTTTCTACGGTGCGATCCACGTTCCTCGCGATTGCGCTGGTTGTGCTGCTGGCTTCGACTTTGGCGGTGGCTTCCACGCCGCAGGGAACATTTGAGAAAACGTTCCAGGTCAGCGGGCCGGTGGATCTGGAGGTGCAAACCCACTCCGGCGACATTATTGTGCGCAGCGGGCCGGCGGGATCGGTCTCCATTCGGGGAAAGATCTTCGTTGGGGATCGCTGGCTGATGGGGAACCGGCATCCCGACGTGAGCGATATTGAGCAGCATCCTCCGCTGCGGCAGGACGGGAACAGCATTCACATCGACTACATCACCGCCCATGATATTTCGGTGGATTACGAAATCACCGTGCCCACCGATACCACCATCCGAACCCACAGCGGCTCGGGCGACCAGACCATTGAAGGTACGCACGGCAATGTGGACTTGCAGAGCGGGTCCGGAGACGTGAAACTCTCGCGGCTTACCGGAGAGATTCGTCTGCAGACCGGATCGGGCGATGTGCGGGCACGAGAGATCGCAGGTCCGGTGCGCGGAGGCGCGGGCAGCGGCGACATTGAAGTCGAAGAAACCGGAGCAGGCGACATTGATCTGCATACCGGCTCGGGCAACATTACGGCTCGCGGCATTCAGGGGGCGTTTCGCGCCGAAGCGGGCAGCGGCGATATCACCGGCGAGGGCACGCAATCCGGTGCATGGGAGATCCGCACGGGATCCGGCAATGTGCACGTGCGGTTTCCGGCGGACGCGGCCTTTGACGCAAATCTTTCCACCAGCTCCGGCAGCATGGAGATTAGCCCTGCGATCACGATGACCGTACAGGGCCGGGTGCAGGAGACGCGCAAGCAGATCGTTGGAAAAGTGCGCGGGGGAGGGCCGTTGCTGACCGTGCACACGGGATCGGGCGATATTCAAATCCAGTAGCAGGGGTCAAAAGCAGTGGCCAGTGGCCAGTGGCCAGTAAACCCCAAATCAAGAACATAAAGAAAGGTTTTACTGGCCACTGCTCACTGGCCACTGACCACTTTCTTATTACCTCCGTGCCTTGACTCCGCGGTTCCCAGCAATTACTTTCGAGTATCTGGGAGAACTTTGTCTTCCATCCGCGAGGAACCCTTGGCGTACCGTCCGATTATTACCTTAACTACCGACTTCGGCAGCAATGACCACTTTGTAGGCGCGATGAAGGGGGTCATTCTGGATATCGTTCCGGATGCGCAGATTGTCGATATCTGCCACTCCGTACAGGCCTTCGACGTATTGGATGGGGCGCTGACGATTTCGCAGGCGTATTCCTATTTCCCGAACCGGACGATCCATGTGGTAATCGTGGATCCTGGCGTAGGTACAGCACGGCGGCCGATCCTGGCCTCGAGCGACAAATATCACTTCGTTGCGCCCGACAATGGCGTGCTCTCGCTGGTCTACGCCCGCGAAGAGCGCATGCACGTGCGGCACATCACCTCCGAACACTACTTTCTGCAGCCGGTGAGCAACACCTTCCATGCACGCGACATTTTTTCTCCCGTGGCCGCATACCTGGCCAAAGAGGTCGACTCCCTGAAGTTTGGGGAAGAAGTGGAAGACTACGTGAAGTTTTCGGCGCCGAAGCCGAAAGCCGTCGATGGAAACCGCCTGCGCGGGGTGGTGCTGAAAGTCGACCGCTTCGGAAACCTGATCACCAACATCACTCCGCAAGACGCTCCCGCGCTTTTCGCAGCCGGAGCTACAGGATTTAAGATCGTCGTGGGCAGCCGCGAGATCACCGAAATTCGCAATGCTTATGCCGAAGGCGCTCCGGGAGAAGTGATCGGCCTTCTCGGAAGTATGGGCTTCCTGGAAATCGCCGCCAACCGTGGAGCCGCGGCCCAGTTGACCGGAGCCGGCAAAGGAAACGAAGTATCCGTTATTCTCGGCGGGGCTGCCGCCGCAGGTGCATAAAACAGTGGCCAGTGGCCAGTGGCCAGCGAAAACAGGTCCATTTCTAGAGCCCGATTTTACTGCCCACTGGTCACTGATCACTGACCACTGCTTCTCGGCTTGGGATGGGCATAGCGCTCCATCTCGCCCGTCCACTTAAGAAAACGCCAGAGACTGGTGCGTTCCCGCCACAGAAACTCCCAAAACTCAAGGAATCCGATTTGCGTCATCTTGACGCCGCAGTAGGTCTCGATGCGCCACAGCAGGTAGGGGCTCCGCCACGGAGCCAGGCGATGGCCTTTGGTGGCGTTCCAGAGAAAGCGGAGCGTGTAGCGCATGGCCTCATGATACCTACGGACGGCACCCTTCGACCACCCCCGGACCAAACACAGTAGTCATCCCGAGCGAAGCGAGGGACCTTGGTGCTTGCTCGCAGCGGCAATGGTGCAGGCAAAGACCAGGGCCCCTCGCTGCGCTTGATTGCATAACGACGTT
>PMXH01000373.1 GCA_003165855.1 Acidobacteriaceae bacterium
CACGGAAAGTCTTCGGTAACACCCGGCGACTACACAATCGAACAGTTGGGTCGCGACGTCCTCGGCCTGCTGGATTCGCTTGGCCTCGACCGTGTACATTTCTGCGGGCTCTCGGTGGGTGGCATGATCGGCATCTGGCTGGGAATTCATGCGCCTACCCGACTTCATCGTCTGGTGCTCTGCAACACGGCGGCTCGCATCGGGACAGAGGAGATGTGGAACGCGCGCATCACAACCGTGCGCGAGAGTGGAATGAAGTCCGTTGCCTCCGTCGTTATCGAACGCTGGTTTACGCCGGAGTTTCGTGCATCGTTCCCGGAGAAGGCGGCCCAGGCGCAGCAAATGCTTGAGAACTCGCCGCCGGAGGGTTATGCCGCGTGTTGCGCAGCAATCCGCGATATGGATCAGCGCGAAGCGGTGGCTGAGATCACAGTCCCGACGCTGGTGATTTATGGCGGGAGCGATTCGGTCATTCCACCTGCCGACTCTCATTTCCTCAGCAACCGAATCCGCGGAGCTGCAGAAGTTGAACTTTCCGCGGCTCACCTTTCGAATGTCGAGCAGGCTAGCGCATTTACGCAGGCGGTCAGTAACTTCCTTTCCAAATGAGGCGACGCATTATTTATGACTCCAATGGATGAGAACAAGCGCTACCAGCAGGGCATGAAAATCCGGCGAGCTGTCCTCGGAGATGAACACGTGGACCGAGCCGTGGCCGCGACAACGGATTTCAACCGCGATTTCCAGGACTTCATCACTCGCAGCGCCTGGGGCGAGATATGGGCGCGCCCCGGCCTTCCCCGCCATACTCGCAGCCTGCTGACACTCGCGATGATGGTCGCTTTGAACCGCAGTGAAGAATTCCGCCTGCACGTGAAGGCCGCTTTTAACAATGGAGTCACCCGCGACCAGATCAAAGAGGTCCTGCTGCATTCCGCCATTTATTGCGGCGTGCCGGCGGCGAATTCCGCTTTTCACATCGCAGCCGACGTTTTCAGAGAAATGGATGGGGAAACAAAGTCTAACTCCAAGAAGAGGAGACGGCCATGACCGAGGTACAGCTTCTCATCGACTCCGGGATGTGTCACGTGAACGGACCGACCGTGCATGACGACGTGCAGATGCCTTTCGGAGGCCTAAAGGCCAGTGGTTATGGCCGTTTTGGAGGAAAAGCCGTGATGAACGAGTTCACTGAGCTGCGCTGGATCACGATCCAGACGACTCCTCGGCGTTATCCTTTCTAGGAGCAAAGTTTCAGGAACAGCGGGCGAGCTGGGATGCTCAATTCATTGCCGATTTCATTGCGAACTCAAGTTGGGATTGTTGGTGCTGGGCCTGCCGGTCTGGTGCTTTCTCACCTTTTGTCTTTGCAGGGGATTGAGTCCGTCGTAGTTGAAAATCGCAGTCGCCAATATGCGGAACAGCGCGTCCGCGCTGGCGTGCTAGAGCAAGGCACGGTTGACCTACTCATAGAAATGGGTGTTGGTGAGCGGATGAAAGCTGAGGGCTTGGTCCACCATGGGATCGAGTTGCGCTTCGGAGGTCGCGGTCACCGAATTGATTTTCAGGACCTCACGGGTGGAAAAGGCATCACGATTTACGCGCAGCACGAGGTTCTGAAAGACCTGAACAATGCCCGAGTCGCGGCCGGAGGCCAGGTCCTTTTTGAAGTTGACAATGTCAGCGTTCATGACTTCGACAGCTCCAGGCCGAAGATCCGATATCAGAAAGATGGGAACGCCTGCGAACTAACCTGCGACTTCATTGCCGGGTGCGATGGGTTTCACGGCATCTGCCGGCCGAGCATTCCAACAGGAGTACTCACGGAGTATGAGCGGGAGTATCCCTTCGGATGGCTTGGCATCCTGGCTGAGGCGCCTCCCTCCTCGGAGGAATTGATCTACACCTACCACGATCGCGGGTTTGCCCTGCTCAGTATGCGGACGCCACGCATCAGTCGCTTGTACCTGCAATGCAAGCCGGACGAAGACGTCGACTTGTGGAGCGACGAGAAGATCTGGCAGGAACTGCACACCCGCCTGGCATCGGAAGGATGGACCCTTACGGAAGGGCAAATTCTGCAAAAGGGCGTGACCGGCATGCGTAGTTTTGTGGTCGAGCCCATGCAATACGGCAGGCTTTTCTTGGCGGGCGACTCGGCGCACATCGTTCCGCCGACTGGAGCGAAAGGATTGAACCTGGCGGTTGCCGATGTTCAGATACTCGCGCGGGCTCTCAAACACTTTTATTCGACCGGAAGTTGCGACCTGCTAGACACCTATTCTGCGATCTGCCTCCGGCGTGTCTGGAAAGTGCAGCGGTTTTCCTGGTGGATGACTTCCATGCTGCATCGCTTCCCGGATGAGAATCCATTCGACCATCGCCGCCAACTCGCCGAGTTGGATTATGTAACCAGTTCTCGAGCCGCAGCCAAGACCCTCGCGGAAAACTACGTCGGCCTTCCGCTGGAATAAGACGCTGCCACCTGCGTGGTCACGCCGCACCGCGCATCCGCGACGACCCCGGCAATTACTTCACTTGCAGCGACTCGATGTACCGGTTCAGGTTCGAAATGCGTTGCACCACGATTCCCTCTTGTCCTTGACTCATGGTCCGGAACACCCGACCCCAGACCGGCATTTCCTGATCGCCGTGGGGTACGAGATTGGTTTGCCCGCGCAGGATGCTGGTCACCTTGTCGGAGGGATACTTTCCGCCATTGAGCTTGGCCAGAACGGTCAAATCCGCGGGAGCTGCCTTGAGAGCGGCGGCGGCCGGACCATCCCCTTTTGCGTCCTTACCGTGGCAGGCGGCGCAGTAACTCACAAACATTTCCTTGCCCGATGCGGGAGAGGTCTGTGGTGCCGCTGCATGTTTGACTTCAGGTTTTGCTTCCTGTGCCGTACCGATCGTCACGCTTGCCAAAATTAGGATCGCGCAGCGCCTCATATAACGCACGTTCATAGTTTCTCCTGCGGTTGCCGCGATCTGTCATTCGGCATGATCCTTTTGCGCAACCGTGTTTGAGATATTAAACGAAGGCGACGCTATCCGCTCGAAAATCGAATAACCAGCGTCGCTGCATGCCCCCTCAGAATGAAAACTTTACGGAGAACTGCATCTGCCGTGGATTGAGCATAGTTCTCGCCCGGGTTTGACTCGCGCATGGCTCTCCTTCGCTCAGCAGTCGTGTCTTGGATATCAACTCTTCCGTCCGGGTCGCTTCCTCGTGCTTGAGAGTTTCCGGATCACATCCCGGGGCAGAGGCACGCTCTTCATCCGGTGAGCCTCAGTAGGATGGGCACCCGCCCACACCCGCGTCTCCCAGCCCTCCAGGGCCAACACACCATCGCGCAGGAATTTGTGGCTGATCACAAAACTGCTCTTTCTCCATTCGGTGACGCAGGATTCCGCCACCAGTTCGTCGCCGTAAGAGGACGGGGTGATAAATCGCGCGCGCGCCTCCACAATCGGAATGCCGACGACGCCATGGGCTTTGAACAGCTCCTTCAGAGGGAGTCCCGCGGCGCGAAACAACCCCGAAGTGCAGTGATCGAACCATCGGAAATAGTTGGCGTAAAAAACGATCTGGGCCGGATCACAATCTCCGAACTCGACTCGGATTCGAACACGATTCACAAACATAGTTAACTCATCGCAATAAAATCACACTCTGAATGACGGCCCCGCACTGTTGCCGTCTCGATTTTGCGGTCCAAATAATCGTACGACCTCATTGGTCCGAGTGTTACCTCATAATTAATCTTTCAATTCAATCATAAGGATGCTGATCTCCAAAGGTCCCAGGTTTTCCACCGTGTGCGGCGGTAGTGGTTGCGTCCGCTGAGCGCAGGGAACCTTCGGCGGATCGCCCGCCTGGCGGCTATCGAACAGAATCTCACCCTTCTCCCCGCGCCGGATGAAATGGCTCCAGCTCTGCAGGTAAGCGATCCCGCCCCATCGATGAGTATGCAGTGGAACCACATCTCCCGCCGCAATGCGGGTATGAAGAACACGCGCCCGCTCGTCTTCCAGCAACAGGCGATGGTGAGCCGGCGCCGCTACGAGCGCGTCGAGTGAGTCCGGCCACGGCCAGGGTTTCGGGTTCGAAGGAACAGGGTTTCCGCTCACGCGGTCCTGGAAAAACCGATAAGAATACTGAATTGTCGCACCTGACCTCCGACCATCTACTGAAACTGCGCCATCGTTGTGCGAAATGCGCGCGTCC
Organism: Acidobacteriaceae bacterium; assembly: GCA_003165855.1. Taxonomy (GTDB): domain Bacteria; phylum Acidobacteriota; class Terriglobia; order Terriglobales; family Acidobacteriaceae; genus Sulfotelmatobacter. The sequence continues at coordinate 4,229 of PMXH01000373.1, forward strand.
TATCGCGCCGCGTTTGTTGCCTAAACCTTCGAGCACAGGGATTGGCGAGGCCAAATATCTCTCCAGTTCCAACTGGCCCAATCGATTGTAGACGCGCGTAGCTCGATTGCAAATGGGAACCTCAACGTAATCTACTGAAGAGGCCCTGATGAAAGTCCTTTCTTCCGCACCCTTAAGTTGTGTTCGACCCACTTTGACTTCGGCCGCGCTGACTCCTAACATCAGGCTGGCTTGTCGGGAGTTTGCACTGAGGCTTGGCGTGGAATCTTCTCACTCGTTGTCGCAATCGGTGGTCACTGAGACAGTCGTGGCGTTTCTAAAAAACGTCCCGCCATTTCAGTTTTTGTCGACTTCCGAACTCGCCCGGCTGGCGGGCCACGTCGCGCTGGAATTCTTCCCAAAAGACACAGTGATCCTGAGCGCCGGCCACTCGGCGCAAGACACACTCTACGTGGTCCACAAAGGCGGGGTGAAGCTGACTCTGCGCTCGCAGGTCGGCAAACAACTGGTACTCGACATGCGTAGCGAGGGTGAAATCTTTGGCCTGCTTTCGCTGATGGGCCGGGACCTGACCCGGCTCGACGTCACGGCCATCGAAGACACGCTGTGCTACAGCATCCCGGGGAAAGAAATGCAGCGGCTGATTTCTTCTCATGCTGAGGTGGCCAACTACTTGCTGCGCACGTCGGTCACCCGTTACATGGATCGCAGCCTGCAGGAGCTGCGAACCCAGACCGGCCTGATGGGGGACACCGAGCGCCTGCTGTATTCGCTCGCAGTGAAGGATGTGCTGGCCGCGCCAGCGCTCCTTTGCGCAGAGGACACAACGATTCGGGAAGCGGCGCAGATGTTGGCCAGCTCCAAAGCTACCTGTGTTTTCGTCGTGGACGCGAGCGGAACCGCTGTTGGGATTGTCACCGACCGGGACTTCGCAGAAAAAGTTGCGGCCCAGGCCTTGCCGCTAGAGTTGAAAGTGACGGAGATCATGAGCCGTCCCGTGGCCGCGGTGGAAGGCAGCGAGCGCGTGTTTCATGCGCTACTGGCGATGGTGAGCGGCAATATCCATCACGTGCTGGTAACCCAGCAAGGAGTCCCGGCGGGAGTGCTCACCGCTCACGATCTGATGGTGTTGCAAGGCAAGTCGCCACTGAACGTTGTGCGATTCGTGGAAGCGCAACCCAATGTGCAGGATCTTGCTAGCGCGCAGAACCGCATCAGCGGCCTACTGCCGCTGCTGCTGCGCGAAGGTGCCAAAGCCAGTCACGTCACTCGAGTGGTGGCCGAGGTGAACGATCGCGTGACCGCCAAGATTCTGCAGTTCGCCGAGGCTAAGCTGGGACCAGCTCCGGTTCCTTATTGCTGGCTTGTATTGGGCAGTGAGGGACGCCGCGAGCAGACGTTCAAGACCGATCAGGACAATGCCTTGATCTACTCCGATGGAGGGGACGAGCCGGCGGCGCGCGAATACTTCACGCAGCTGGCAATGTTTGCGCAGGAGGCGCTAGTGGCTTGCGGTTATCCTCTCTGCCCGGGCAACTATATGGCAAGCAATTTGCGCTGGCGTCAGCCGCTTCGGGTTTGGCTTAGTTATTTTCACGACCGCATCACGGAAGCCGATCTTCACGGCACCGAGGACGCGCTGATCATGTTCGATATGCGCCCCGTGGCCGGTGATTTCTCACTCTTCGAGAAGTTGGCGGCGCAGCGACGCGAATGGCTGAAGCAAAAGGACGCGGGAACGTTCAAGTCTGTGCTGGCCTGCATTTCTGTCGCGCACAAGCCTCCACTGGGCTTTTTCCGGAATTTCGTGCTGGAACGCAGCGGCGAGCACAAAAATCAGCTTGACCTCAAACTGTTTGGCACTGGACCGATCGTCAACGCGGTTCGCGTATTTGCGCTGGACGCGGGATCGGAGCACACGAATACGTTGGACCGCCTCGCGGCATTGCCGGGCTGGCCGGATCGAGATCCCGCGCTGCTACAGGATCTCGAGGACGCGTTCGAGTTCCTCACTCTGCTGCGCATCGAGTGCCAGCTGCGGCAGGTGCGCGAGGGACAGCCGCTCAGCAACTACGTTGCGCCTGAGATCCTGACTAACCTGCAACGAAGCCTGCTGCGGGAAGCTTTCCGCGCCAGCGTGCGGGCGCAAGCCGTGTTGGAAGAGGCGTTCCGGACGGCAATTTGGGCACAAATGGGTCGATGAATGTTTCGCTGGCTGAAACCAGAACTGCCACAAGCGGAAGGCGCGTTCTCTAAGAGCACTCCTCTCGACGCGCTCCGTTACGTGGTCCTCGACACCGAGATGACGTCGCTCGACCGGCGCTCTAATCGACTGCTCTCCATCGGCGCCATCGCCATGGATGGATCAAGAATCAAAGTCGGAGAGCAGTTCTACCGCGTGGTGAATCCGGGCGTGCCAGTACCAGCCGAAAGCGTGGTCATCCACCGCCTTCGATCCCAAGATGTGGAAGGCGGCGAACCTTGTGCCAAGGCTCTGCAAGATCTATGCCGTTTCATTCAGGATGCCGTGCTGGTGGGCCACTTTGTGAGCCTCGACCTGAAGCTTCTGCGAAAGGAAATGGATGGCACGGGACACGAGCTGAACAACCTCGCCGTAGACACGGCAAGAGTTCATCAGTGGATTCTGAGGCACCAGCGCTACTCGGACGACTTACCCATGCAACTGGAGAAACTGGATCTGACGGCCCTCGCAACGCATTACGGCCTCGAGGTGCATGATGCCCATCACGCCCTCGACGACGCGTTCCTCACGGCCCGCGTATGGCAAGTCATGATGCACAAGGCGCAGGCGCAAGGCATTCGCAATCTGGGAGATTTGCTGCGAATCGCAGGAGCACCGCGGTTTCCCGGCCGCTGGTTCCACTCCTGATTGTGCGGAAGTAATGGTTCACTCGCCTGGTGATAACCTTATAGTATGCCTCACGATCCTGACTCGAGCCTCCACTCCCCGAAGCCTGCTCGATTCTCTGCAGCGATTGTGTTCGCGCTCATCCTCGGGCTGTTTTTCGGAGTACTGTTCGTCGGCTCGATGGGATGGTTGATGCTGTCGCGAAATTCCGGGCGGGCTTTGTTGGGCCACCTGTGGTCGGCGGTGACAGGCAGAACCCTCAGCATCGACGTAAGCCAGCCCACTGTCGTCGATCGGATTCAGCGCCTGCAGCGGCTGGAAACCGTGGTCTACACCATGGACAAGCTGGTGACCGGCGCGAAAGAAAACCCAATCTTCCCGGATTTTCTCGCCGGAGATCGCCTCCTGATGATGGTGCACGGCGAAGTTGTCGCCGGAATCGACTTCTCGAATCTGAAGCCGGGCGACGTCAGAGTGGAGGGCAAGCAGATCCGCTTGCATCTTCCCGCAGCGGAGGTGTTCCGCACCCGCATCGACAGCGCGAAGACCCGCGTGTATTCCAGGCAAACTGGGCTGCTGGTATCCACCGATCCGAATCTTGAAACGCAAGTGCGCCAGGAAGCAGAACGTCAACTGCAAGAGGCCGCTCTGGCGGATGGAATCCTGCGAACCGCACAGCAGAATGCTACTTCAACGATCAGCAGTCTATTGCAAGGTTTGGGATTCGAAAAGATCGACTTCGACTAGCGAAAGCGCTCAGCCGCGTAATCGCCCTTCCAAGTTCTCTTCCGCTACCTTTGATCGAGACTCCGCTGATCCCAACTCTGCTTAACGCGCACGAACCTCCAACTGCACCGGCCGCGCGATCGAGCTTACATCCGGATCGTAATACTCGTACACGCGCGACTGGAAGGTTCGCACACGTATGGGATACTTGGCGCGCAAACGGAAGTGCAGAGCGACCGTGTCACCCGGAGCAATGGCGCTGAAATAGAGAATCGCCTGCGTCGCCGTGAGACTGAACTTTTCCAGGCCGCCGCTTTTCTTGGCCGCGCTCTCTTCGACATAGTCCTGCAAGTCCTCGCTCAGCAAGTCGAACCCGGGAGGAATGCCTAGATCCACCATCACCATGTTCGCAGTCTTAGGCAGATTGTTTGTGATGGTTGCGGTTGCGGTAGCAATGTCGTCCTGAGAAAGATGCGTGCGGTCATAGGCAACGTTGATGGAAAGCGCTTCGTTCGCCGGTCTCTGGTTCCAGGGAAGGAAGTAGCTTCCGACAATCTGGTAGGCCAAGCCGCCCCTACCTTCGAACCGAAGTTCGACCGTGTTGACGTTCCGCGATCCTTCAATCCTCTTCGACTCGGCACCCTCGGATTCGCTGCCCTTGGATTCGACGTCCTTGGGTTCCATACCTTTGAAATCGATACCCTTGAACACGAACTGGTGAAGCAGGTCGTTGTTCTCCGGAGTGAGCGTGAGCTTCTCGACCGACCTTCCGTTGAGCAGTACCTCAAGCGTGCCGCGAACGTCCGCCGCTCCCTTTTCGGTCGCAAGCAATAAAGCCCGCAGCGCCATGATTGTGGCCTGCGTCGTACCCCATGTTCCGACCGCGTCTTTCTTCGCTGCGATGTAATTCATGGCCTTGCGCGCCGTGCCCGAGGCCTCACCCCACTTCAGAAGCGCCTGCACCGCCAGTCCCGTCGTCTCCACGCTGGCGCTTGTTCCTGTCGCATAAACGCTGGTTTCTTCCGCGCTCCACCAGGCTTGCTCGTCCTTTTCGGTGCGCGCGTCGAGCAACAGCTGCATTGCCTGGCGTGCGAAGTCTCGGTCCTTTCCATGGCCGACGCTCCCATAGTCAACCGCGAAGTTGGCGACCACGGCCAGCGTGTAAGCGTCCATCTTTGCATTCATGTGGCTCTCGATGTATTGTTTCGCCCTCTCGACTGCAAGCCCCTGGTAGCCGGTGTCCTCCAGCGACCAGGCAATGTAAGCGGTAATGCGCAGCACGTCTGAGTTGTAGCGGTTCGTAGCTCCTTCGTTGATGAAGGAAGTGTCGGGCTTCCAGCTCCCATCCGGTTGTTGTTGCACGGAAAGCCACTGCTGGGTTCGCAGGATGAGCTTGGGGTCCACGTCGTACACTTTCGACATGTCGCTGAACTCCATCAGCCCGTAAGACGTGAGGATTTTGTTGGCCGGCGCTCTGCCGAACCAGGAGAATCCGCCACCGGGAACTTCAAACGTGAGCAGGCGCTGATAGCCGTTGGCGATGTAGCCTTCAGCCTTGGCGTGCACTTCAGGAGTCAGTTTCTTCGTACGCTGCGTGTAATCGAGCGCCAGCACGTTGGGATAGGTGCTGGAGGAAGTCTGCTCAAAGCAGCCTCCGGGCATGCGAAGAATGCTGTCCATGCCTTCGATGACCTGGCTCAGCGGCCCGGGATAGAGCCTGACGAAGATCTTGGTGGCATCGGGGATAGAAGTCACAGGGAAACTCAGTTCGTGCTGGACCGTGTTTTCCAATCGTCCGTTAAAGACGATGTTCTGCTCGCGTCCGTTGGGAATGACTTCGATTTCCCGTACCACGATATCCGCGCGGTCCGCGCCGCCATTCATATGCGCCGAGAGTGTCAGCTTGAACTTGCCGATGCGCCTGGCCTCCAGTGTGAACTGCGATCCGCCCACGCGCGACGACTCGACCGCGACGGACTTCTCCGCCAAATCGTCCACGAGGGAAAACCAGTCCTCCGGTTGCAGTTTCAGGCTGACGTCTCCGCGCTCGCCCGAATAGTTGTATACAGCGACGGGGATCGAGACTCGGTCCCCCTGAGTGAGCGTGACCGGCAGGTCGAGATCGACGAAGAAATCCTGAAAGACCTTCAGACTGGAGGTGGCGCTGCCCAGAGCGCCGTGGGTAGTGGAGGCGAGCATGGCCATGCGCCATGTAGTGATGGAGTCTGCCAGGGGAATGGTGATGCTGGCCACGCCGTCCTGATCCGTGATGATTTCTGGATTGATGTAGAGTGCTTCGGGAAAGTACGAACGCACGTGTGCCGCAGGTGCGCCAGAACCGTCTTTTTTGTCAGCAACGAGAGTTGCGCTGTTTTGAGCGAGGGCTTTGGAAACGCGCCTTGGCGCGGCGGTCGGCGCGGCCAGGTCCATGACATCGCGGCCGTTCAGGGGCAGATTGACTACACCTCGCATTACACCTCCCGCAACACCGCCAACCACACCAGCAGCTTCGGTATTCACCACCACACTCTGGGCTGTGACCTCAACCATCTGGCCGGATGCACCAAGAGACAAGTTCGCGGAGAGCACGGCACGGTCCCGCGCGTGCACCGTAAGCTTCAGCGAAGCAGTCTTGAACCCGGCGCACGAAACTTGAACTTCGTAACTGCCGCTCGGCAGTCCCGGCAAACTGAACTGCCCAGCAGCATTCGTTCTCGCACTGCGCACTTTTCCGTTGGAGACTTCACGCACCTCGACGCTGGCAGTTGTCACGACCGCGCCCGAGGGGTCGGTAACAGTTCCTGTGATCTCCGCCATACCGTTGAACGGCCCGCGATCTTGTTCGATATTGAGTCCGATACTGCCAGAGTCTAGGTGGCCCAAAAGCTTCCCAGGGCGAACCTCGATGTACGCCGCCATATCGTCTCCGGTATCGAATCTCTTGTCGGCCCCGGCACTGCGCACGATATAGTGCGTCTTGTCCTGATACCATCGGACGCGTTCCACGCGAAGCTCGGTTCCCCAGGCATCAATAAGATCGGCGTCACCCGGGTTCTTCATCTTGATCTTTGCGAACACCTTGGTCAGGTCTTTCCCCTCGGAGTCCTGGTTGTAGGCCCGGTTGAGACTCTCCGCCATGCGTTTCACCTGCTCCAGAAAGCGCCCCTGATAGCGCGCCGCATACTCCGCATATTTTGTCGTGGGCACGGTGCGGCCGAATTCGGTCTCAAACTCGTTCGCATTCACCATTTCGGTGGCCGAGAACAAAGCTCGTGCGGCACGGTCCTTTTGTTCGACTTTCGACTGTTCCACCGGTTCCACGATCTCCGGCATGCCGAGAGAGTGGATTTCATAGCGCGGCTTCATCACCTCCTGCTCGAGATAGAAAAAGACTTTGGCAAAGCCGGGCTGCTTTTCGGCCAGCGCAAAAACAGCTTCATCCACCACCTGCAGTCCCAGGGCAGCATGCACACCTTCGCCGCGAGAGTTGGTCACACGGAAACGAATGCGGGCCTCATCTCCCGGTTTATAGACCTGCGAATCAGCCACAGTCTCGATCTTCAGTTCATCGGCTGGTTGCACGAAGATCAGACGATGATCGCCAACCGGACGAGCGTCACGTCCGAAAAGGTACGCGCTGAAGTCCACCGTGCCCGCTAGTTCAGGTGTCGCGGTCAGCGAAAGTTCCGCGCGTCCGTCTTCGATGTCGAGATCGCGCGTCAGTATGGTCTGCCCTTCCTTGACGATATCCACGTACGCGATTCCCCGCTCTTTCGTGGAGAATATCTTCAGCGCAATGCGATCTCCCGCACGATAAACCGCCCGGTCGGTCCGCAGGAGAATCTGGTCTTCGCCTTGCCGGGTCTGCAATTGAACCGTGCTCGACGCGTGATTTCCCTCTTTGTCGTTCGTCTCAATCTCCAGAGCTTCGCTTCCGCCGCGAGGCTTGATTCGGACAATGGCAACTCCTCCATCATCGGAGGTCGCACTCTGATCGATGTTCCCTTCCGCGTGAACCTTCAGGCTGGCGCTAGCCGGCGTCCCATCGGGATAGGAAGTGAGGATGAAAATCTGGTTCTCCAGATTGGGGACCAGCGTGCCTCCCTCAGGAATTGCCGTGATTAACAGAGGTGACTCGCTCACCGTGATGGGTTCACCGCGAGTTTCCGAATGGTCTGCGGAATCTTTTACCGTAGCTTCGATCAGAACCCGGGCTGCGCCCTGGCTCAGCGGAAGCCCCGCGAAGAAAGTGGGCAGATGTAGATCGAATTGATAAGTGCCATCGTTATCTGTCTTGCCCTGCACTGAGCCCACTTCAACCAACGAGACATCCATGCTCGAAGCTTTGACCGTAATCTCAGCCCGGTCCACGGGTTTGCCGAAGAAGTAGTTGGCATGAACCGTTCCGGTTACATGATCGCCAGGGCGGTAACCGCGCTTCGTCTGGTTGTCCTTGCCAGCGAAATCAAGAGCCACTTTGAACTTCGGCAGAACATAGCGTTCAACGTTCAGAGCGATCTCTGCCGTGTTGGTCGGCGCTTCCCCTTCGCCCAGCAAAGCGCGAAGGTGGTACGTGCCCAGGTTCACTTCGTCAGCCAGCGAAAATTCCGCTGAGGCAATTCCGAATTTATCGGTTTCTGTCGCTTTCTTGAAGACCTTGTTGCCTCGCGAGTCTTCCACTTCGAGGGTCAGCTTGCGGTCGGCGGCCGCCTCATGATTGGCGCGATCAAGTGCCAGCGCACGCACGTGAATGGTCTGCCCAGGCTGGTAGATTGGTTTCTCCGTGGTAAGCAGAATCGAGATCTTATCTTCCAGGCGAACGGGTTGGGTGAATTCGGTCGAGCCGATCGACGTATCTACGACGTAGCGCAACTGATAACTGCCCACCAAGCCCGCAGGAAAATGGAACTGAGCTTCCGTAGTGCCTCGGCGATTGGTCCGCCCGTTGAAAAGAACGCGAGATTTCTCGCCGGGAACCAGCAATTCAATCTGCACGGAACCGCGGCTGGCAATGACTTCGTTATTCGAATCCGTAACGATCACGCGTACCGCCGCTTCGCCCCCCGCCAAGTAAGATTGCTGGCCCAGAATGTGAATCACCGGCGTGCGGAGAATCTGCGAAATCGAGTCGGTGCCTTCGATCGCCGCACCTTTGCCGTCGTTATACTCGAAGCGGTAGCGCACGCGATGCCACACCAGTTCGTCAATCGCGAGTGGCTTCGCCAGCTTGATCTGCTCCCGCCAGTGTCCCTTGCCCGCGGTAACGTCGACAGGCTGCTCCGCGCGCCCCACGACCGCGTCTTCCGGACTGAGAACCTCCACCGTCAGTTGCCCCGCACCCGCGTGAGCGGCATTGTAGGGAATGATCAGATTCAGTATGCCGTGCGCGTAAGTCGCACTGGCGGCCGCTTCTCCGCCGGCCGCCTCGAACCGCTGAACCGCCGCGATGGCGGCGATGACTAACAATGTGGGAACAAGAATCAAACAAATTCTTGGTAGGTTAGTGTGTCCATCGGAAGCTTCCATGGCGTCTCCGTGATTGTCCTTCAATCGGCGACCTCAGCTTTTCTGCACTCAGGAATAGAACGCGCCGCCTGCCGATCCTTGCACAGCAGATAATGCCCGGCCCTTCCTCCTTAACCTTCGATAGACACCGGAAGGATGAGACGAAGCCGATTAGCGTCCTGCAGAACGCCCGCAAACTCATCCAACCCCAGACTAGATGGGAGAAATCCATGACCGGGATGCACGGGTGCATTCGAAACACTGAACGAATTGGTGGTCTTCGAGGACTCCAGGGCTTGGTGGGCAGTGCAGGACTGTGACCGTGAGCACAGAATGGCATCGGGCGAACTGCTATCGTCATGCAGCAATCCACAGACTTCCTTCCCCCAGAATGGAAGACTGATGCAGCGACCAGAACTTAGAAGCAAGGTGCTCGCGAAGTTGACCAATGCCCGGTGCGAAATTGAAGATGCGTTGATACTTTTACATCCAGTCGCACGATACGATCCTGTCGTGATTCCGGAGGCCGCACGCAACAGGCTCTCAGAGATGATTGATGGTCTTAATAGCGTGCTGCGTCAGATCGAGGGGTCGCAGTGATGGATGAATCCTTGTCCAAAGCTGGATGCTGAAAACACGTGGGAGATGGGTTTAAGTCTATTAGGGCTATCCCCCGATTTTATCCCGCTTGCTATCCCTCGACGACCTTTACCTTTATTGGGCTTGCAGAGAATGGTGGGCAGTGCAGGACTCGAACCTGCGACCTCCTGCTTGTAAGGCAGGCGCTCTAACCNNAACCAGCTGAGCTAACCGCCCCTGGTAGCTTTGCGAGATCAGATTCCATCGACTGCGGTAAGGGAAAGCGCCGTGCCGCTGGAAACTCGCCTGAGGGGAACCGCGCGAACCGCGCTTCAGTGAGTATATGCGACTCGCGAAAACTCGGTCAAACATGCCCGGGCCCCTGCAGAAGCGCCAGCGTGAGCCGCTCTCCCTGCTAGACTGACGCGGTGCGCCGTTTGATCGTCAATGCCGACGACTTTGGCTTCACCGCGGGCGTCAATCGCGCCATCGTCGAGGCTCACACCCACGGAATCGTGACTTCCTCCACGTTGATGGCGAACGGGCGCGCGTTCGAAGATGCCGTGCGGTTGGCAAGAACTGTTCCTCGGCTCAGCGTGGGCTGCCATGTGGTATTGATCGACGGCGCGCCGGTGCTGGATGCGGAACTGCTGCCTTCGATCACTTCGGCATCGTCGTCTTCCGGCGGGGCTCGCTTCCGCGACGGATTAAAATCTTTCGCTGCCCGTGCGCTCGCCGGTCGCCTCGACGAAGGCCAGATTGAAGCGGAGACCATCGCGCAGATTCGCAAGCTGCAATCGGCTGGCATCGTCGTCTCCCACCTGGACACCCATAAACACACGCACTTGTTTCCGGCAGTACTGCGGCCTCTGCTGCGCGCCGCACGGGCGTGCGGCGTAACGGCTGTGCGTAATCCGTTCGGCCCGCGCAAACCTCTGAAGTCTGGTGAACTACTGGCACGGCCCAGTCTCTGGACGCGCTATGCCGAGGTACGAATTCTGCGCGCTCTTGCCGGAAGGTTCCGCGACACCGCGGGACGAGAGGACCTGCTGACTCCCGATGGCACGCTTGGCATCGTCGTAACCGGCGCGCTTGACGAACAACTCTTCCGCAGCATGGCCGCAATCATTCCCGCGGGCACCTGGGAATTCGTCTGCCACCCAGGCTACAATGACGCGGACTTGCGGCAGGCTGCGACCCGCCTGCGCGAGTCGCGGGAGACCGAGTTGCGCGTTTTGACCATGCCCGAAGCTCGAGAACTGCTGTCGGATCAAGACATCGCCTTGGTCTCGTACCGCGATCTGATTCCGGCCAAAACCGGTCAATAATGTTTCCAGTTGCACTCAAAACGGACACCGTCGGCTCGGATGACTATCGTAACCTTCGGCAATCCATCCCCGCAGGTTATGATTGCATTAGATTTGGCTCAGAAGATTCAGGCTGGGAGGCCTTTATCATGTCTGCCTCTGGGGCAGCCCCGCGCGCAACTTTGGACCTGCGCATACGTGTGTGGGGCATGGGTTCGAACAATCTGCCCTTTCATCAGAACGCCACTGCCCAGAATGCCAGCCTCACGGGAGCCTGCCTTTCCGGCCTGGAGCAGGAGTTGAAGGTAGGCGACGTCATCGGCGTTCAATACGAAACGAAGAAAGCCCGCTGCAAAGTAATCTGGGTGATGGAAGCCACTGGACTCAAGAAAGTTCAGGTGGGAGTTCAATTGGTGGTCGATCAGGAGTGCCCGTGGATTTCCCAACTCCCCGCGGAAATGCGGTACAGCGGGCCGGCTCCCGCTCCCGATAATCGCAGACGATTCCAACGCCATAAGATCTCGTTCCCTCTCGAATTCCGCGACGAGCGCGTGAACACTCCCATGCGGGTCAACGCCACCGATATCAGCGGCAACGGCTGTTATGTTGAGACCAATATGCCGTTGGCTATCACCACCGTGCTCAAGGTGGATTTCTGGATTGACCAGGAGCACGTCACCGCCTCCGCTACGGTTCGCACCCGCGATCCCGGAGTCGGCATGGGCGTAGAATTCACCGGTCTGCCGGAAGACTCCAAGAAACGCTTCCAGGCTCATTTGGATAAGCTTGACCCCGGGATTTCCAAGCCAGGGCAGAAAACCTCCGAGTAATTCTCCTTACTCGATCGCTTGCCCGTGCGCCAAAACCAGTTTGCTCGTAGAATCTGCATCTTCTATCGTTTGCGACCATCGAATTACAGGACCCGGAGAAGGCTGGGCCTCGCGGAATGAAGATTGGGATCACCTGTTATCCCACGTACGGCGGCAGCGGCGTGGTGGCAACGGAACTCGGTTTGGAACTGGCCCAGCGCGGCCACGAGATTCATTTCATCTCCTATGCCCAGCCCATCCGGCTCCGCGGGCAGGAACCGAACATTCACTATCACGAAGTCGAAGTTTCGCGGTATCCGCTCTTCGACTATCCACCCTACGATCTCGCGCTGGCCACGCGCATGGCCGAGGTAGCGCAGTTGTACGATCTCGATCTGCTGCACGTTCACTACGCGATTCCGCATTCCGTAAGCGCGCTGCTGGCGCGGCAAATGCTCGCGGATGGTCCGCGGGGACGCCGCCTGCCCTTCGTTACAACCCTGCACGGCACAGACATCACGCTGGTAGGACTGGACCGCTCCTATCTGCCCATCACGCGCTACTCGATTAACCAGAGCGACGGCGTCACTGCGATTTCGAACTACCTGCGCGACCGCACCCTGCGGGTTTTCGATGTGAAAAAAGAAATCGAAGTTATCTACAACTCCGTCAATTGTGACGTGTATTGCAGACCCAAGAACTCTGCGGAGCTTCGCACCGAGTATGCGCCCAAGGGTGAGCGGCTGCTGGTCCACCTCTCCAACTTTCGCCCGGTGAAGCGAGTCTCGGACGTGATCGAGATCTTTGACCGCGTGCGCAAGCAGGTCCCGTCGAAACTACTGTTGATTGGTGACGGTCCGGACCGTTCCGTGGCCGAATGGTTGGCAGTACAAAAAGGACTCCATGAAGATGTCCTCTTCCTGGGCAAGCAGGATCAGGTACAGGACAAGCTGGGAATCGCGGACATCCTGCTGATGCCGAGCGAACTGGAATCGTTCGGCCTGGCGGCGCTGGAGGGAATGGCCTGTGAAGTCGTTCCCATTGCAACCCGCACCGGCGGCGTGCCGGAAGTGATTGAACACGGCGTCAGCGGCTATCTGGCCGACGTCGGCGATGTGGATACGATGGCCCGTTACGCCATCGAACTCTTGAATGATGAAAGCCGGCTGCGGGCGATGGGGAAGGCGGCTCGTGCCGTCGCACAGGCCCGTTTCTGCGCCAGCAGGATCGTTCCCCAGTACGAAGATTTCTACCGGCGCGTGGTCGAGCGCTCTTCGTAAAAGCCTTCCGGCACCGCTCCCGCAGCCTGCAAGAGCGGCAATCGGATGCGCACCAGCGTTCCCTTCCCTTCGTGGCTGTCGATCGTCATGCGCGCTGTATCTCCGTATAACACTTGAAGTCGCTCGGAAATGTTGGCCATGCCGATTCCAGAGCCTCGCGCACTTCCGAATCCCGCCTGCTGGGTAGCAGCCATTCCAACCCCATCGTCTTCCACCTCAATCACCAGCCCTGAGTCGACCAAGCGGCTGCGCAGATGGATGCTTCCTCCCTCCACCTTCGAAGAGAGCCCATGTTTAATCGAATTCTCGACCAGCGGCTGCAAGAGCATGCTGGGAACCATCACGTCCAGCGAGTCCGGAGCGAGTTCCTTCACGACTTGAAGTTTATCGTTTCCGAACCGGACCACTTCGATGTCGAGATAGTTGTCGATAAATTCCACTTCCTCCCGCAGTGGCACAAAAGAGTCTGCGCTGTTAAGCAAACGCCGCAGGATAGTGGCCAGCTTGGAAATCACCTCGCGCGCTTTCTCCGGATCGAAGCGCACCAGGGAAGAAATCGAGTTCAGGGTGTTGAATAGGAAGTGAGGATTGATCTGGTTCTGCAGCGCCTCCATGCGTGCGTGCAGCAGCAATCGCTCCTGCTCCTCCAGTTTGATCTGGATGCGTACACCGTTGAAGATCTTGATCTCGATTCCGATGGCTGTCACCGAGGTCGCGTAGATTGCGCCCCACACCCACCAGTTGCCGGGACTCTCCATGCTGAAGATGGAGTGCGGAAAGTAGCGCACCAGTTCCGTCTGCACAAACCGCAGGCCCACAACCGTAGTGAAAAACATGATTTGCCAATCGAACAAGCGCGGGGTGGGCAGATTGCGCCGGATCAAGCGAAAGATGCTTTGATCGATAAAGGGGGAGAATGACCAGATGTCGTCCTTATCGAGCGCCATGGTGCGGAGTTGGCCGGCGATGAAACCGGAAAGCACCCCGAAGGGCAGCGCCGCCCACTCGCCGTGGAGCAAAGCCGGTATACCCATCAACGCGCCGCCGAGAGATCCCGCCCAGCGTCCGCCGATTACGCCAAGGAGCAGCGCGGTCTCAAAACTCAGGTCGCCCGCCAGGAAGCTCGGGACGAGGAGCCGAATCCAGACGCCCGCCATGATGGGAAGCGCCATGCACAACACGAGATACACTTTTTGCCGAAACGTGCGCTCCTCGCGAAACAGCAGCGACTTGAATTCCTTGGACCGCACCAAACTGCTGGAGACGGCGGCGGCAACGCCCAGCTTAAGCACGAGATGGATAAGAATGAGTCGCGGTTCCATGGAGGTCGAGCAAATACAATTGCCCGCGAGAAAACTGTAGCATGAAGCAAGATCGGGTGATCTAGCGATCGCGTCATCGGATGAGCGGGAATACAAGCTCCGATCACCTGATGACCCGATCAAAGATCATCCGATTTTGCGAGCCACGCGCAGGTCGTGCCCGGTCATCTCTTTCGGTTCATCGACGCCAAGGATCCCCAGCATAGTCGGCGAAATATCCCGGAGCGATCCGTTGGGCGTCAACGTGTACTGCTTGGCATCTTCGGCGACTACGATGAACGGCACGGGATTGGTGGTATGCGCGGTGTGCGGTCCACCACTTGCGGGATCGATCATCATTTCGGCATTGCCGTGATCGGCCGTGATCAGCATGGCGCCACCCTTGGCGCGAATGGCGGTTTCGATGCGGCCCAGGCAGGCATCCACGGTTTCGACCGCTTTGATCGTGGGCTCGATCTTGCCCGAGTGACCGACCATATCGGCGTTGGCGAAGTTGACGATGATTACGTCGAAGGTTCCTTCTTCCGTGGCCTTGATAACGGCATCGGCAATACCGGCAGCGCTCATCTCCGGTTTCAGATCATAAGTCGCGACCTTTTGCGACGGGATCACTACGCGCTCTTCGCCGGGGAACGGCTGCTCGACACCTCCGTTGAAGAAATAAGTTACGTGCGCGTATTTTTCGGTTTCGGCCACGCGCAGGTTGCGCATGTTGAGACCGCCCATCACGTTGGCCAGGATGTTCGCCATCGATTCCGGAGGAATCACCACCGGGAGGTCGAAGTTTTTGTCGTATCGTGTCATGCAGACATAATGCAGATTCTTCGGAACCCGATCGCGAGTGATCGTTGCATCGAGATCGGCCGCGCCGGGAAGATCGCTGCCGCCTTTCGCATTCAGTCCGCTGTTACGCGCCAGCGCGCGCGTGATCTGGCGGACGCGGTCGGCGCGGAAATTAAAGCAGATGCAGGCGTCGTCGTCGCGAATGGTCGCCAGGGGCTGGCCAGCCTTGTCGGTGCAGACAAACGGCACCACGAACTCGTCGGTGACGCCTTTGTTGTAAGCGTCCTTCATGCCCTGCACCGGGTCGGCGTTCTTGCCGCCTTCCGCGTCGCCGAAGACCATTGCGTTGTAGGCCTTGAGAATGCGCTCCCAGCGGCGGTCGCGATCCATCGCGTAGTAGCGTCCGTTCACGGTGGCAATCTTGCCGGAGTTGTACTCTCGCATTTTCTGCTGCAACTGTTCGAGATAGCCGGCGCCGTTGGTGGGCAGCGTATCGCGGCCGTCCATAAAGGCATGAACGAAGACGCGATCCACGCCGTTTTGCTTTGCCATTTTCAGCAAGGCGTAAAGATGCGCTTGCTGCGAGTGCACGCCGCCGTCGGAGAGCAGCCCGAAAAGATGTAGCCTGCGCTCGCCCACGCGGGCATGCTTCATGGCCGCGAGCAGCACGGGATGCGAGAAGAACTCGCCGTTCTGGATCATCAGGTCGATGCGGGTGATGTCCATGTGAACGATGCGCCCAGCGCCGATGTTAAGATGGCCAACCTCGCTGTTGCCCATTTGTCCTTCGGGCAAGCCGACGAACGGCCCACTGGTGTGAATCAGCGTGTTGGGATACTCGCGCAGCAGGCGGTCATAAGTGGGCTTGCGCGCGAGCGCTATGGCGTTGGCTTTGGTCTCGGCGCGGTATCCCCAGCCGTCGAGAATGATAAGAACGAGTGGTTTCGGACGAGGCATAAATATTAGGAGTGCTCCAAGCGATATCAATTATGCGATCACCAGATCACATCAACAGGATAACGAAATCGCACGGCAGATGATCTCGATTGTAAACGGTCTCGGCGGGTCATTCACGAAAAAACGCCATCTCACTCATCCCCCAGGTTCTGAGTGCAAGCCCCGTCGAGGAGAACCACGCCAAGCGTTTATACTGGATCGGCGGAGGGAATTATGCCTATCAGCGAATTGCTGCTGCCTGAACTGGATGAAGAAATTAAGAAGACGCGCACGACCCTGGAGCGCGTGCCTGCCGACAAGAAGGAATTCGCGCCGCATGCCAAGTCGATGCCGCTGGGCAAGTTGGCGCCTCATGTGGCGCAGTTGGCTGTCTTCGGATCGCGGTAGGGATACCACTCACGTGGTACCCCCCGCGCGGACCCGGACGGGCGCTCATTAGCGCATCCGGTTCTTATCGTGGATGACTGGCGGCGAAGCGCGCCGCTGGATAAGGATGGAGTATGCGCGGTCGAGGGAGCCATCGGTTAGCCAGAACGAGCATACGTGTCCAAGAGAGCCGGCGTTTCTGACTTCGGCGGCGAAGGGTATGCCACCAATGCCCAGTTAACCGATCTCGGAATACGCTGAGACTGTCGATGTTTCCCGGTACCGCATAGTAGTTGAAGTAGCCTTGTACGACCGACTTGAGCCATTGGCCGGTTTGGCGCACCGGATCGTGCATGCGCTCGTGGAGCTGCTGCTTAATGTCCCGCAGCTTCGCTCCCATGCGTTTGCGGATCGTCTTACGCCTCACCGTAAATCGCCCTAATCTATTCTTCCCGCTGATGTGCTTGAAGCCTAGAAAGTCGAACGTCTCGGGCTTACCTTCCCCTCTTCGTTTCCGGTTTTGTTCGGCAAACCGCCCGAACTCAATCCGGCGCGTCTTGTCAGGGTGTAATTCCAATTCAAACCTTCCGAGTCGTTCCCGAAAGTTTTCCAGAAAGCGATCGGCTTCGGCTTGGTGTTGGAATCCTAAGATGATGTCGTCCGCGTAGCGGACGACTACCACTTCGCCTTGCGCCCATTTCTTGCGCCAGACGTCCACCCAAAGATCGAACGCGTAGTGTAGGTAAATATTCGCGAGAAGCGGTGAAATCACCGAACCTTGCGGACTTCCTGTCTTCGTGTCCGACCATTGGCCATCCTCGATCACCCCAGCGTTGAGCCATTTCTGGATCAGCCGTAGGATGCGCGGATCGGCGACGCGATGCTCCACGAACTGGATGAGCCAACTCTTGTCGAGGTTATCGAAAAATCC
>PMXH01000313.1 GCA_003165855.1 Acidobacteriaceae bacterium
TGTATCTGAAGCGCCCCTCCACAGCGTCTCAACTCCCAACTCTTCGCTCGTGGGCGCTTCAGATACAGCACTAAGACTTCAAGGCGGCTTCGATTTGCGAGGGCGAATAGTCCTCCGCCTGCAAACCTCGCACTGAAGCTTCGATCACTTCCCGCAAACGGGAAACGTCGGCCGCGGCCGCCTTTCGTATATGGATATTCGACGCCGTCACAGGCCTCACACGGTGCAGAGCTCATTCTAACTTCTGCATTCTGACTTCTGCCCTCTGCATTCCTTATAATGTCCTTTCCCATGTCAACCTTCGCACCGGTCGAGGAACAGCTCACGTATCTCAAGAAGGGGTCGGCGGAAATTATCCGCGAGGCCGATCTGCGCGCCAAGCTGGAGAAGTCCCGCGCCACGGGCAAGCCGCTACGGGTAAAGCTCGGCATGGACCCGACTGCTCCCGACCTGCATCTTGGGCACACCGTGGTTCTGCGCAAGCTGAAGCACTTTCAGGATCTCGGGCATACGGCGATTTTTCTGATCGGCGATTTTACCGGGATGATCGGCGACCCGACGGGGCGGTCGGTGACGCGGCCACCGCTAACGCGCGAGCAGATCGAGGCGAATGCGGAGACTTACAAGGCGCAGGTGTTCAAGATTCTTGATCCGCAGAAGACGGTGATCGATTTCAACCGGCGGTGGATGGGGCAATTCTCCGCCGACGATTTTGTGCGCTTGATGGCGAAGTATACGGTTTCACAACTGCTGGAACGTGAGGACTTTCACCAACGATTCAAGAATGAGAAGCCGATTTCTGTGCATGAGTTGCTGTATCCGCTGGTGCAGGGATATGACTCAGTTGCTCTCGAGGCCGACGTGGAACTCGGCGGCACTGACCAGAAATTTAACCTGCTGGTGGGGCGTGAGCTGCAGCGGGCTTATGGGCAGGAGTCGCAGGTGGTGCTGACCACGCCGATTCTGGAAGGCCTCGACGGCGTACAGAAAATGTCGAAGTCGCTGGGGAATGCGATTGGGATCCATGAACCGCCGCTCGAGATGTACGGCAAGGTGATGAGCATTTCTGACGAGATGATGTGGAGGTATTACGAACTGCTGACGGATGTGCAGGTGGCCGAGATCGAGAAGATGAAGCGGGAAGCGCATCCGATGCAGGCGAAGAAGGAATTGGCGAAAAGGATTGTGGGGGATTTTCATTCGGGGGAAGCGGCGGCGAAAGCGGGGGAGGATTGGGGGAAGCAGTTTCAGAAGCACGAGGTGCCGGAGAGCATAGAGGAAACCGAAATCGAAGCACCCGAAAACCGTCTACGAATTGACAAACTACTAGCTCGCACGGGAATCGCAGGGTCCATAAGCGATGGTGGCCGGATGGTGAAGCAGGGCGCGGTGAGGGTTAATGGCGCGATCGTTAACGACCCCACCAAGGTCCTGGATATTTCGCGCGGGGTCACGTTGCAGGTTGGGCGCACGATCAAGAGAGTTGTGCCAGGAATCCCCGGTACTGGAATCGTTACAAAAACACTGTCCCACTGATATCCCGAAGCTGGACAGCCGAGGGCGGCTGTCCCACATGGCTTTTTGTGCCGCAGGCTTTTTCTTCCCTGCTTCTACGGCAGCAGCCCGAACACGGCCACGCCATTCGGGGTTCCTACAAATACTTTGCCGTTCGCGATCGTGGGGGTGATGAATTTGTTGCCGTTGCCGAAGTGATCGCGGCCGTTGGCGGCCTGGTTGCTGTTGTAGAGTTCGTTCAGATTCGTGGCATTGTAGGCGTGCAGCACGGCCGGGTTGGCGTTTTCGACGGCCCACACGATTCCGTTGCTGGTGCCGTTTGCCGAGACGCTGGGGGTGGCCCCGGGATACGCGAAGGCGTTCGCGGTCTGCGATGTTGCGGTGGTTGACAGTTTCGCATTCGTGATGGTGAAGGCCCGGATGGGGATGCCTACCGATCCGTAGTAGACGGTGTTGTTGAAATATGCGGGCATCGCCCAGACGCCTCCGGGCAATGCTCCGGAAAGTTCCTGATAGATGTTGCTATCGCTGTTGGGGTTGGGGTTGAACCCGCCCATCGAGTCGCGATTCACCACGTAGAGGTCATCGTCTTTGCCGGCGCCGACTGCTAAATGGAGCGTGTGGCCTGCGCCATCGCTCAGGTCTGGCAGAAGCAAAACTCCGCCGGAACCCAGATCGGTGTCACTGCCGTTCTCCTGTGCCTCGTCGTTCATTTCATAATAGTCGGCGACGGCGAGACCCTCCGAGGTCGAAAGCTTCAGGAAGGCGTTGCCGTAGTCGCCGTCGGCGGGAAAACCGCTGGCGTTCAATTTGGTGTCGAAGTCACCGTTGGCATCGAGAAAATAGATGTTGCCCGAACTGTCGGCGGCGGGGCCGGCGCCAGACATCCAGATAGCGCCGGAGTTGCCGTTGGGCGTGACATTCAGCACGCTGGTCTGCGCGAGCGTGGATTCGCTGTAACCCATGATCCATCCCGTGTAGGGACGGATGTCGCAGTGCGACGCCCAGCCCGTGTAGATCACGCCATTCAGCAGGAGCAGGGCCGAGCGTTCCAGGTACTGGTCCGGATCGAAGACGACATTTCCGTTGTGGGTGTTGTCGCCGCTTCCGGGATAGGTCGCTTGGATATCGACCGGCCCACCGAACAGTTCGGTGCCGAGCGCGAGATCGAGCGCGTGCAGGCGCTGGTGGTATTTGCCCGATGCATCTTTCGACATGGCCACTAGATACACTGTGCCATTCGGACCGCTGGTGCGATCGATCACCGGGGTCGAGGTCACGCCGATTTCAGGAGTCAGATTGCCACAGCCGCGATCATCCGACGTCGCCTCGCCCGATTTCAACGTGGAGACCTGCCAGATGGTCGTGCCAGAATCCGTGTCGAAGGCGTAGACCGAGCCGTGCTCGGTGGGTACGATCAGCAGATTGTGCGTGCCGTTCCCGGAAACCGCGACATTGGAGGCGTAGAGCGGTTCGGCGTCAACCAAGCCGTCCACGGGATAGAAACCCAGCCTGCCGAAATTCGCTGAATTGACGCTGCTGGGAGTCAGTGTGGTCTCCGTCAGATTTTGCCCGGTACGAGCAATGTCATTGTGATAGGTCAGCACGTCGGTGGATGCGGGCGGCGCGGCAGTCACCGTAAGAGTGGCGGCGCTGCTGGTGACGTTGGAGATGGCGTTACTGATCACCACGCTGAATTGCGCCCCGCTTTCGGAGGTTGTGGTTGGAGGCGTGGTATAGCTGGCGGCGGTCGCGCCCGATATCGGTGTGGCGCCCTGCTGCCACTGGTAGCTCAAGGGAGTCGTTCCCGTGGCCGTCACCGAGAAGGTAGCGGTCTGGCCCGCGGTCACGGTTCGGTTGGCGGGCTGGGTGGTAATCGAGGGCGCGGCCGCGCTGATGATCGTGGGCGGAGTCCCGCCTCCGCCGCAGCTTTCGAGAATCAGGCTCACTGCAAGCAAGCACAATAGTTTGGTTAGCCGTTGTGTCATGACCCGCCTCCAGGAGTGCGCTGGCATCCATCATGCCACTTTTTCTCGTCTTTGGAATATGCCGGATGGTTACCATCGTGCCAACCGGACGATGGCGTCGCCTGACGACGGCTGCTCGGAGTCCGTGTGACTTGTCGCCTCCCGCCAAGCGATCCGACTCTGTTACTCTCAAGCGCGCATATGCGTGCGGCTGTCATTTTCGGGTTGGGATGTTCCGCGAAAAATCTCGGACCCTTCCAGACCGACGAAGCAATCGACTGGCGCATCGGACAGCCCGCCGCCGGGGATCAAGCAGACGTCATCCTGCTCTTTGGTGGGGACGGCACCCTCCACCGGCACTTGAGTCAACTGGTGAAGCTCGGACTGCCGGTGCTGGTTGTGCCTGCCGGCAGCGGGAACGACTTTGCCCGAGCCCTGGGGCTGCGTCGGGTGCGCGATTCGCTGGCAGCGTGGCGCGGCTTCTGCGCGGGACGGAGCAATATCCGCAACATCGATCTCGGCGTAATTTCTGCCTTAGACGCGGGCGAGGCGCCTGCGCCAGACGGACCCGCTCTGCATTCGGCATTGGGTACTCAGCACTATTTCGGTAGCGTGGCGGGCGTCGGGCTTGACGCCGAAGTCTCCCGCCGCGCCAATGCCCTGCCGCGCTGGCTGCGTGGACATGGCGGCTATGCGTTGACCCTGGCTCCCACGATCTTTCGTTTTGCCCCCTTCCCCATGAAGATATTTACGCCAGGCGAGAACGATGGCTGGGCAATCCGCAGCGATCAGCCAACAATCCTTGCGGCTTTTGGCAATACTCCGATTTACGGCGGCGGAATGAAGATTGCTCCCCACGCGCAAATGGACGACGGCCAGCTCGATGTCTGCGTAATCGGCGGCGTCGATCCTTTCAAACTGGCATGTATGTTCCCCACGGTTTACTTTGGACGCCATCTGCGCATCCGCGAAGTTGAGTACTTCCAGACAAGGCGAGTGCGCGTGGAAACCGAGAGGCCACTCGATGTTTATGCCGACGGGGAGTTCGTTTGCCGCACGCCGGTTGAAGTCGCGGTGCAGCCCGGTGCGCTGCGGGTGGTGGTTTCTGC
>PMXH01000554.1 GCA_003165855.1 Acidobacteriaceae bacterium
CCCGCCTCCTGGTAATACTGCTCAATCGATTTCGGCAGCGACAAGTGAATCACCGCCCGCACCGCCGCCTTGTTGATCCCCAACCCAAAAGCAATCGTCCCCACCAGCACCCGCACCTCGTCTGACATCCACCGTTCCTGGTTACGCCTCCGCGCATCGGCTCCCATCTTGCCGTGATATCCCACCGCGGCAATGTCGTGATCTTCCAAAAAATCCACCGTCTCCTCGACCCGGTTAATCGTCGGAGAGTAAATAATCACATTGCTGCCCCCATAGCTGCGCAGCGCGTTCACCAGCATCTCCATCTGCTCCAGCCCCGCACACTCGCGCACCAAGTAGCGCAGGTTCGGCCGGTAGAAGCTGGCAATATATTTGTCGGGATTGCGCAATTGCAGTTGCGCCAGAATGTCATGCCGCACATGCCGCGTGGCGCTCGCCGTAAAAGCCGCGATGGGACGATCCGGAAACTTCGACCGCAACTTATTCAACTGCCGGTATTCCGGACGAAACTCGTGCCCCCACTCCGAGATGCAGTGCGCCTCATCGATCGCAAAAAACGCGATCGGCACCTGCTGCAACCAGCCCATCGTGTCGCCCCGCGCCACCCGCTCCGGCGACACATACAACAGCCGGTAAGCCCCGTCCCGCGCCTGCTTCATCACCTTTGTCTGCTCGCCTTCGCTCAAGGTGCTGTTCAGTACCGCTGCCGGAATCCCCATCTGTGCCAACTGCGTAGCCTGATCCTGCATCAGTGCGATCAGTGGAGAAATCACCACCGCCGTCCCTCCCGACACCACCGCCGGCAACTGATAGCACAGCGATTTCCCTCCGCCCGTCGGCATCACCACGCACGTATCGTGCCCCGCCAGCAAGCTGCGCACAATCCGCTCCTGTAGCGGACGGAACGTGCTGTACCCCCAATACCGCCGCAGCGGCGTCACCAGATCGGTTTCCGCGCTCATAGAAAAAGTATAAGCCGAGGCGAATATTAGGAGAAACTGAAACACAAGCTTTTCGTCCGGAAGTTTTCAAACCGGGAACTACCCTGTGATCCCCAGTGCCCTCTGTGGTGAAGACTTTTCGACACCATACTTCACTTCCCGATACGTTCTCGCAAACGCCACCCACACCACCCCAATCACCACAAAGCACAACACACTACCCTCCGGCCCAACCACGCCACCCGAAAGCCATCCCGGCCCATGAAACGACGACTTCAGCAGATGACCCGGAAAAATCGTCCCACTGTCCGGCACCGAATAAAAAAACGTCTCTCCCCAATCCCATGCCATATGAAATCCCACCGCAAACCACAAGCTCCCCGTGCGCCGCAACGTCAAACAAAAGAAAAATCCGATCGCCGCCGCCGCCAGCAGTCCCGGCCACTGCTCGCCCCCATTCGACAAATGGACCAGGCCAAACGCACACGACAACACAACCGCGGCCGGCCAAAAACCAATGGCCCGCGTTAACGTGAACTGCGAATATCCCCGAAACAAAAAATCTTCAAACAGTCCCACCAACAAAAAATATCCCGCCCAGAACGCTGCAAACTTCACAATGCGCGCCCCGTGCATCGCCAGGCTCCCCACCTCAAACACACGCAGCCCATACATCACTCCAAGCAGCAGCGTGATGCTGGCAAATCCCCATACCGCGCCCACCCAAAACAATTTCCCGAACGCCTGCCTCACCGGCAGCCCATACGTTCCCCATTTCCGCCTCTCAACTCTTCCCAGTACCAGTGCCGGAACCACCACCGCCACCAGAACCGCAAACTCCTCCAGCATCATCGACCACAGCCCATTCGCGCCTAACTCCAGCGACCCCGCCCACCGGCTGGCCACAAACTGCAGCGGATAAAACATCGCCACATAAAACGCAAATCCCCACCCCGCCCTCAATCCTTTCGGACCAAGAAATACCGTCCGCACATACGACGGCTGCACCGCAAAATCCGGCGTCGGAGCTTGTGCCGACGAAGGAGACTCCCCAGGATTCGACCCCTCTTGCTCCTCACTTGAACTGTTCGTCCGCTCATCCATCGCAAACCCTTCGGCCCCGTGCTCGTGGGATTCGTATCAGGGTATGCCTTTAGGCATACCGGTAAGAACCGCATCATCGATCACGCCTTCAGGCGCTGCCCTTCGCGTGCTGCGCATCATCCATTGCAGAAGTTTCTCGCAAACAGGCTCGCTCATGGTAAAACACTTCGTCCTGCCTAATGACCCGATTATTCACCCGCGAACGCTTCGGCCGCCCCCAGTTTCTCGCCGGTGCCTTACTCCTCGCCTTCCTGGCGCAAGCCGCATGGCTGGTCCGTTGCGAGTTGCGCTCATCCGACGGTCCCAGCGCACCCGAGCAAGCCCGCATCGCCGCCGGCTGGCGTCAATTTCACGGTGGCGGCATCGCCGGCGCGCCTTTTCCCGACCCTCCAGGCTCGCTCCCCCTCGAAATCTCCCAAAACGGCGCCTTCGATACCCAGCACTCCCCGCTGCTTTCCCTCGTCACCGCCGCGCCTTTTCTCGCCTGGCCCCAGCGCTTGCTCAACGAAGAATTCTCGCCCTACTGGCGCTGGCTCCCGCGCCTTCCATTCCTGGCCTGTGGAGTGGCTCTCGGCGCTTCGCTCTGGTATGTCGCTCGCCGTCTCTGCGGAAACTCCGGCGGATTCCTCGCCCTCACCCTCTACTGTTTTTCTCCATCCATGATCCAGGCCAGCGCCGTCTGGCACACCGAACCAGAAATCCTCGCCGCCTGGGGAGCCTTCGGCGCCATCTTCACCGCCATCGCCGTCGCCCACACTCTCTACGCCCCGCGCGAAGTCATTCTCTGGAACTGGCGCCGCATCGTCCTGCTCGGCATCTCCCTCGCTATCGCCGTGGGATCCCAATTCTCCATGGTCATCGTTGTACCGTTAGCTCTCGCCTTCCTGCTCTACCTCGCGCCCATCCGTCGCGGCGCGGCCTTCACCATCTGGGCCGCTGCCTGCTTCGTGGCTCTCGCAATATTCTTCGCCACCTACTTCTTCCATCTCCACGCTTTTTCCGAAGGAATGCGGCACGCTTCTTTTTGGGGAGCAACCTGGCGCAGCTTCACTCTCTTCGGCGTCTACCGCCAGGTTGGACTCCAAATCCTCCGCGCCTGTCCCGCCTTCGCTCTGCTCCTGCCTGTCGCCATCACCACCTATTTTGTCTGGCCTCGCACCCGCTACTTCGGCAGCACCGCTCCTGGCCTTGTCGCCCTGCTGCTGATCGGCCTGGGCATGGCTCACCCCAGCGTCGCTGGCGCGGGATTTCTTCTCGCTGCCATCCCCTTCCTGCTCATTTTCGTCTCCGGCATCCTCGCCGACCTCATGGAAACTCCCATTCGCCAACTCGTAACCGCCTGCGTCTGGGGACTACTAGCCGCCTACATCCTCTGGAGCCTCCTGGCCCTATCCCACATCCCCCGCGGATGACTCACAGCAATTCACCTGTCAGGGTTTTCTCTGTGACCCTCTGTGCCCCCTGTGTTAAAGACCTTGATTTTCCCCCGCTAACAATTCTCTACAATTTTCCCGCATCTCCCTCACCCCGCCACGATCTAGAATGTAGAAGTGGAGGTGCGCCATGCCCTTCCCGTTGGAGTATCATACCGTCGTGAAATGCCCCGCCCAGCGCTCGCTTCCTGCTTTGCTAGCGTTTTTCGGGATGTTCCTGCTTCCACTCCTTGCTGCCTCCAGCGCTACCGCTCAAACTAATAGCTCTCCTGCGATTCCCGCTCGCGCCGTCAGCACACCCGCACCCAGCGTCGCTCCACCCGCCCGCAACAACTTCGTTCCGGCCGCTTCGAGCCTCGCCCCTCCCACCAAAATTCCGCATTCTCCCAAACCCCCAACCAACACTCCGCCTCCGACCAGCAACCACGGCAGTCCTCAGCACCCGACTGCAAACAGCGTCACCTACTATCCGTACGTCTACCTTGTGCCCTACGCCGTGGATCCCAGCGTCGCCGACGCCTCCGACGACAACAATAACAATGACAATAACGATGATTCCGACTATCAAGGTGGCCCGACCATCTTCGACCGCCGTGGATCCGGCGCTGATTCCTATCCGCCCCCAGTCTCCATGGCGCCAGCCGAAGTCAGCCCTGAAGTAGCACAGATAGAAAATGTGCCCGACGCATATCCGGACCTCGATCCCGCCCCCCCGCAGGCTCCCACTATCCTCATCTTCAAAGACGGTCATCAACTCGAGGTCGCAAACTACGCCATCGTCAATCAGGCACTCTACGATCTAACCCCCGGCCATCGCCGCAGAATCGCTCTTGCGGATCTCGATCTCCCCGCCACCGAAAAGCAAAACGACGACCACGGCATCGTCTTCCAATTGCCGCCCTCCGCCCAGGCCAACTGATCATGCGTTCCCTCGCAATCTTCGACAGCCTCGTGTGGCGCGGACACTCGCTTCGGCAAGCTCAGGGCAAGCTCTGTCCGCGAAACGCGTCCGCTAAGATTACTCAAGCAGGAAATCTCTGCCGCTTCATTGCCCTCTTCGTTCTGCTACTGCTGGCCCTAACGTCCAGCACCGCAGCTCAGAAAGCTCCTGCTCACGCTCCGGCCGTCCGCGCAGTCCACCCCGTCAATGCACCCGGACGCAGTCTCGCCCTCGCTCGCAATCGGCGTCCCGCCGCATCCCGCCGCTCTTCGCCCTACACATCTCTGCCGTTCCCGCTCTTCGGCGATTCCTTCGATCCCAACGATATCTATTCCACCGGCTATCCCGTCGCCTCCGAGCCGCCCCCATTCCTGCTGCAAGCCGCGCGTGCCATGGCCGGTTCCTCCACCGACTCCATGGGACCTGGCATAAGTCTCTCCAACAACCGCCCGTCTTCCTCCTCGCAACCTTTGATGATTGAACTCCAGCACGGCCGCTACGTTCGCGTCAGCGGCACCGCTGGCAATGGCACGCAGGAACTCGGCCCCGTGCCCGTCGTCACCGCAGCATCTCCCCCGCGCGACCTTCCGCCCGCGCTCCTCATCTTTCGCGACGGTCACAGCGAAGAAGTCCGCGACTACACCATCGCCGACGGCATCCTCTACGCCCGCGGCGACTACTACACCGACGGCTACTGGAATAAGACGATCGCGCTCTCCACCCTCAACCTCGCTCAAACCCTCGAAGCCAACGCCACCCGCACCGTAAAGTTCGTTCTCCCCTCATCCCCCAACGAAGTAATCACTCGCCCCTAGTTGCATCCCCTCCCAACTATTCACCTCCAAACGCTTTACCCTGTGAGCCCTCTGTGCCCCCTGTGGCTAAGGTCTTAGACCGCCCGCAAATCCACCAAATCAGCCTACGAAGAGTTGACGCTCTTGGATCGTCGCAGCCCCCAATCCAATCCCGAAACGTGCTACAATATCATTCGATCAAAACCCATTAACCGCCTGTAAATGCAACNNAATTACAAAATTACCCAATTACTAAATGGTGTTCATGCCTGACGATCAAAATCCCGAACCGACCGCGCTTTTCGCGGTCGTCCCGAGCCAGGCGAGGGATCTCATCCACTAAGAACTGAACATTTATGGCAGACGATCAAAATCCCGAACTCCCCCTGACTCCGCCGCCGCCCGGCGACGGCAGCCCCGGCGCTCTGCACATTCAGCCCGTCAACATTGAAGACGAGATGCGCAAGTCGTATCTCGATTACGCCATGAGCGTNNTGGGCAAGTACCATCCCCACGGCAACCTCGCCGTCTACGACGCTCTCGTCCGCCTCGCCCAAACCTGGAGCATGCGTTACCCGCTCATCTTCGGTCAGGGAAATTTCGGTTCCGTCGACGGCGACCCGCCCGCAGCCGACCGCTACACCGAAGCCAAACTGGCTCAAGTCGCCACAGCGTTGCTCGAGGATCTCGACAAAGAAACCGTAGACTTCCGCCCCAACTACGACGGCAGTGAAGTCGAGCCCGACGTTCTTCCCACGCGCATTCCCAACCTGCTCATCAATGGCTCTGACGGAATCGCCGTCGGCATGGCCACAAAAATTCCGCCGCACAACTTAACCGAAATCGTCGACGCCACCATCACTCTCATCAACGATCCCAACGCCCAGCTCGCCGAAATCCTCAAGTTCGTCCAGGGCCCGGATTTTCCCACCGCCGGCGTCATCCACGGACGCGCCGGAGTTTTCGAAGCCTATCGCACCGGCCGCGGCCGCTTCATGATGCGCGCCAAAGCCGCCATCGAAAACATTTCCAAAGACCGTCAGGCCATCATCGTCACCGAAATTCCTTATCAGGTAAACAAAGCCCGCCTCGTCGAGCGCATTGCGCAACTCGTCAACGACAAAGACATCGAAGACATTTCCGATATCCGCGACGAAAGCGATCGCGACGGCATGCGCATCGTCGTCGAACTCAAGCGCGGCGCCGAGCCTCAAATCGTTCTCAATCAGCTCTACAAACACACCGCCATGCAGGAAGGTTTTTCCATGATCCTGCTCGCGGTGGTCAACAACCAGCCCCGCGAAATGGGACTGATTCAGGCCATCAAGCACTTCATCAATCACCGCGTCGAAGTCGTCCGCCGCCGCACAGCTTTCCTGCTGCAAAAAGCCAGAGATCGCGAGCACATTCTCGAAGGCTACCTCAACGCGCTCGATCATCTCGACAACGTCATCACCATCATCCGCGCCAGCGCCAACCGCGCCGCCGCCCGCGAAAACTTGGTCGCCTACTTCGGCGGCAAGAAAATCGATATCAACACTACCGGCCGCGCTCCCCGGCTCGATCCCGAAAAGCCTTTCACCACGCGCCAAGCCGAAGCCATTCTCGAACTTCAACTGCACCGCCTCACCAAACTTTCCATCGACGAAATTTCCAGCGAATTGAAAGAAGTCCGCGGCCGCATCGAAGACTACGAGTCCATCCTCGCCTCCGAAAGCAAGCTCCGCAAAGTCATCATCAAGGAACTCGAAGAAGTAAAAGAACTCTACGGTGACGAGCGCCGCACCCGCATCGAAGACGAAGCCGCCGAAATCGTTCTCGAAGATCTCATCGCCGACGAGCAAGTCGCCGTCACCTTCAGCCACTCCGGCTACATGAAGCGCACTCCCATTTCCACCTACCGCATGCAGCGCCGCGGTGGCACCGGACGCACCGGCATGAAGACCCGCGACGAGGATTTCGTCGAGCACCTCTTCATCGCCTCCACCCACGCCTACATCCTTATCTTCACCAATAAGGGCCGCGTCTACTGGCTCAAGGTCTACGAAATTCCTGACGTCAGCGCCGCCGGCAAAGGCAAGCACATCGGCAACCTCATCGGACTGCAGCCCGGCGAAACCGTCCGCACCATGCTCGCCGTGCGCAATCTCGAAGAAGAAAGCAAATACATCTTCTTCGCCACTCGCAACGGTCTGGTCAAGAAATCCGAACTCCGCGAGTTCATGCACGTCCGCTCCAACGGCATCAACGCCATCAGCATCGAAGAAGGAGACGAACTCGTAGCCGCCCGCATCACCAACGGCAATCAGATCGTCTTCATCGCCTCTCACGAAGGCATGGCCGTCCGCTTCGACGAAAATCACGTCCGCCCCATGGGCCGCGCCGCCTACGGCGTCAACGGCATCAACCTGGAAGAACGAGACTACGTAGTAGGCATGACAGTAACGCCCAAGTCCGAACCAGCAGCCGAGGGAACAACCACAGACCATGTGGGGACGGCCGCCTCGGCCGTCCAGGGAGCGCCAGCGACCGAAGGCGAAGGGAAAGCCGACGTGGACATCCCGCCCACCGAAACCCTCGACCTAACTCATAAAGGCACCCTAATCCTCTCCGTAACCGAAAACGGCTACGGCAAGCGCACCCCCGCCGACGAATACCGCCTCACCAACCGCGCCGGCAAAGGCGTCATCAACATCAAAACAACAGAGCGAGTAGGCAAAGTAGTAGCCATCGCGCTGGTAGACGAAAATTCTCAAGTCATGCTGATCAGCCAGTACGGCAAAATCATCCGCATGGATTCTAAAACCATCCGCGAATCCGGCCGCAACGCCCAAGGCGTCCGCCTCCTACACATGGAACCCGGCGACCGCGTAGCCGCCGCCGTAGTCCTGGCCCCAGAAGAAGAACCCAACGGCAACGGAGGCACGCTACTGCAATAGTGGAAGTTATCAGGATTGAGGAGAAACGAATGCCGCAGTCGGGCAAGCAACATCCTTATGAATAGTTCGAGGGGAGCGTCCTTTGGCGAACGGTGGAACAGGGGACACAGCTCTCGTAAAGAACGGCGACCTGGAGGAACTCACACGTCGCGAATATGTCGTCGGTTCGATCTGTCAGGCGATTGCGGGCGGAAGAGACTCAAAGAAACCGACTCGGCACTAGGTACTCGGTACTGGGTACTCGCTACTACTTCACCCCCTGCTTCCGATTAATCTCTCGCGAAAACTCCGTCACAAAATTCAGCGCTGTCCCCCATCCCATCTGTTCCAGCGCCGCATACCCACCTTCGGCAAACGGATTCTTCGACCCCGGCTTCCACGCCGTCGCAATCATCCCTCCGCCGAACGCTCCTCCATACAACGCCCACTGCGGACGCATCCGCTCTTCGCTGCGATCGTAAGTCAGAAAGTTCCGCACGATCGCGTGCTTCGTCCGCGGCCACAGCCCCTGGCATTTGCACTGGTCATAGCGCACTTCATATCCCAGCTTCGCATTGCCCAGCGCGGCCAGCGAATTCGCCGCAATAAACTGCCCCTCCCGCGATGCGAACCGCTCCGCATACCCTCCCCAACCATCGTCCCACTGGTAAGGCACCCCGCGCACCTGGTCAATCCCCGCCGCGAACATGCGCTTGATGTAGGCTTCCGGAGTCGTCAACGTCTGCCGTAAATAAATTTCCTCGCGCTGTTCCCGGGTCGGACTCACCAGCTTCCGGTTTCTGCCCATATACTCTCCCGCAATCCATCCCGACTCCCAGTCCCGCGCCTTCTTCAGTCCCGCCGTGGCCACGTCCCTCGTCTTGTCCGCCACGGCCTGCACCGGATTAGCACTCTCCTCTTTCTTCTTACTCTCGTCCGGCGCATCCGGAAGCTCTTTCCCCTGCGTCTGCGGAGGGCTGCTCTGCTGCTCAGGATTCTGTGCCGGCTCACTGCCCTGCGCCCACCCCAGTCCCGTCCCCAGCGCGCACACCATCACCAACTTGAGTGTCATCCCGAGCAAGCGCTCTTTGCGCAGCGAGGGATCTGGGCAAGCCGCGCGAAGCGTCGCGTTCTTTGCGACGCAATAACGGCGCGTTTGGCTCGCTTCCTTATCTGTCCCCTGTCCCCTCTGTGGTAAAGATTTTGACTCCGCCACCACCACCACCCCCGATGCTAGACTCCCTTGGATGCATTCGCTCTACAACCGCGTTGCAGGTCAAAATGTCGAACGCCTCGCGGCCCTCAGCGACGGCATTTTCGCCGTTGCCATGACCCTCCTCGTCCTCGACCTTCGCGTCCCCGCCGCCGAGGCGGTCCACTCCGAGCACGATCTCCGCCGCGCCCTCGTCGTCCTATCTCCGCGCCTGCTCATTTTCCTCATGAGCATCATGACCAACGGCATCTTCTGGGTCGGCCAGCAAACCCAGCTCAACTACTTCGCCCGCGCCGACCGCAATCTCGCCTGGATTCACATCGCCTTCCTCGGCGTCGTCTCCCTCACTCCATTCACCACATCTCTGCTCGCCGAATTCATCCACTACCGCACCGCGCTCCTCGTCTATTGGAGCAACATCCTCCTCCTCGGACTCACACTCTTTTGGAGCTGGAGCTACGCCACCCGCGCCCATCTCCTCATCGACAACCTTCCGCCCGAAATCCACCCCGCCGTAATCCGCCGCATCGTAATCGCCCAATCCCTCTACGCCGCCGGCGCCGCCCTCTGCTTCATCAACACGTACTACGCCATCGCCGCAATCGTTCTCGTCCAAATAAACTACGCCATCGCCCCCAAATTCTGCTGGGGACTCTTCTCCCGCAACCGCGCGGCAGACTAGACAAAAATTAGAAATTTTCAGTTTTGTCATCCCGAACGAAGTGAGGGACCTTGGTTTCGCTGGGGAATTGATTCTGACTCTGCCAGCGCGGTTCTTCCAAGCCGCGATCCAACGCGCCACTCGGAACTAGGCACTAGCTACTAGGTACTCCTCTACCCTCTCTCAAACGCGTGCTTCTTCTCCAACTCCTCCACCGCCATCCTCATCGCGCTCTCAAATCTCTCGGCCTGCCCCATCAGCCCCGCAGTCGCCTGCGCCCACTCGCCTTCCATCCGCACCAACCCGTCCCCAGCCACCAGCCGCCCCGCAACTTCCAACAAATGCTCCACCGTAGTCTCCAAGTACTGCGCATCCGTCGGATCCCCAATCCAAACTCGCTGCTCCTCGGCCTCGTCATTCCGAACCTCACCCTTGTCATTCCGAACGAAGTGAGGAACCTGCTGTTCGCCTCCGTCACCACTGCCCGCCGGGCTCGCCTCACTGCGGCCCCGCTCGGTACCAGGTACTCGGTACTGGGTACTGAACTTCGTCCCCCAATAAACCTTCCGCTCCAAAAACTCCGCAATCACCTCATCGCTCGCCTTCCCAAACACCCACTTCCCCCGCTTGAAGTCATAATACCGGCTGGAAAACGCCACCGGCACCAGCTTCCCCGACTTCACAAACTCAATCTGCCTCCGGTCCACTTCTTTTCGCAGCGCATTGATCACCGGCGCCTCCACATCCTTCGCCTCCAGCGACGCCACCACCTCCCGCACCGTCGCCGACAAATTCACCGCCACCGGCGCATGCAGCCCCTCCGAACTCTCCAGCCGCACGTCCCCATGCAGCACCCAAAAATCCGCCCCCGACGTCGACCGTCGAAACGGCCACTCCAACTCAATCGTCAGCGGCAGCCCCGTCAACGTAACCCAAATCTTTTTCTCTTCAGCCTGCACCATCGTCTGAACCACCTCTTAAAGATAAAGTTTACATTGTCATGCTGAGCGGAGTGGGATCGTCCGCAGGACGATCCCACGCAGTCGAAGCATCCCTACCGCATTCATCACTGCCAGCCAGGATAGAAGTTTCTACGGAACCCGCAAGAGGTACCCTGTGTTTCCTCCGTGTCCCCTGTGGTAAAGATCTTGACCTTGCGGAGTAGAACTCCTACTTCTTCCTAACCTTAGTCCCCATCCGCAACAACTTCCTCACCGTCCCCGTCGGCAGCCGCTTCATCTGATCATGCAACTCCGTCACCGCATCAAAAAACCCCGCCATCGCCGCCAGCCGCTCCCGCGTAAACTCCGCCCCCGCTTCCTTCGGATCCAGCTCCTCCAAACTCCGCCGCAACATCTCCCGCGTCGGATCGATCTCCCTCCGCTTCCTCTGCTCAATCACCAGCCGGAACATCTCCCAAACATCTTTCATCGACTCATAATGTTCCCGCCGGTCCCCCAGCACATGCACCGCCCGCACAATCCCCCACCCCTCCAGCTCCCGGATCGATGTACTAACATTCGACCGCGCCACACTCAAAGTCTCCGCAATCTCCTCCGCCGGCAACGCCCGCGGCGACAAATACAGCAGCGCGTGAATCTGCGCGACCGTGCGGTTAATCCCCCACCGCGTCCCCATCTCCCCCCAGTGCAGAATGTACCCCTTCTGCACCCCCGTCAAAGTCGCCATATCGTTTCTTTCAGTTCAAACAGAATCTACAGAACAAAAGGCCGCCAAGTCAACCGCCCGTGTAGGGACAGCCGCCCAAGCCTGCCCTGAGCGAAGTCGAAGGGGCTGTCCCTCGAGCGCAGCTCGACAATGT
>PMXH01000417.1 GCA_003165855.1 Acidobacteriaceae bacterium
TATCCGGGGGATGTCAGATTTCTACTTCTACGAAACGGGCTTCGCCCCAAGTTGAATCGTTGTTGACGACATTCTCCTCTTAGATGACCGCCATTTTGTTGTTTCCGCCCGTGCCGTGATCGCCGTTCTCTCCCGTTAACGTGCATGTATCGGCCTTGCCGCATATGAAGGTTTCGTCTACTTCCACTTCGTGCCACTCTCGACAACTTCACCAGAGAGCCGTCCTGCAACTCTTTTGCGATGTTTCGACCTGGTTCCATGGAACGAGAAGGGTCACGCCGTCAATAGCGTCCTGACTCATTACGTTGGCGAGGAGAGCAGCTGAGGCCGGCTCCGCTTTAATGGCTCGGCCGTCCTCAGCCGCAAGCCCGGAGTTGAAAAATGTCGTATGATCCGGTGCGCGAAGAACGGGGCCAGGTCGGGCAGCCCATGTTGTGGTGCGTGCGAGGAAATCCATCCTGTCGGCTGCGTGCCCACTGATGGAATCGGCTGATTTACCCCAAATTACTCTGATATCACCAAGTTCTTGTTGCTGGTGAGAGTTGCCGTCGGCGTGGTTACGACAACCGGGCCGGTCGTCGCTCCTGCTGGAATGACTGCGGTCATATAAGTGTCTGAGACGATGTCGAAGCTGGTGGCAGGGACACCGTTAAATGTGACACTGGTTGTTCCGGTCAGCGACTGCCCGAGGATTTGCACGGTCCGGGAGGGTTGACTGATGTAGCCAACCAGAGCGATGAAAGGGCCGAGGCCGAGATCGATGCTATAAGCGGTCCCGGCATTGTGAGTGCCATCCGATTGAGTTGTTCCATACAGCATTCCGTTCGTATCCTGAAGAGGAGCTGCCGAAGGATAGGCGCCGGTCTCCCTTGTAAAACTTTGGAGAATGGTATAGGCACCTGAGGTCGTGATCGTGAAGAATACACCTAGCCCAGACGATCCACCGACCTGCGTTACACCGTAAAGGTTGCCGTCCGTCGCCTGCATCAGGCCCAACGGCTCGACGCCGTCATCGCCTCCCTGAAACCGATACAACGTAGAGACCCTGCCGTTCTCGCTCAGCTTGAACAATGTACCGTAGTTGCGACCGTTCCCGCTCTGTTCCTGAGTGGTACCGTAGAAACTGCCGTCAGTCGATTGCACAAGGGGAGCAATCGGCGCGGCGCCACCCGCGCCGCAGGGGAAACTGTAGTACCAGAGGGGCGTACCGGATGTGGTTAGTTTGAAAATGGTGCCACAGTCGCTTGCCCCGCCTCCATCTGCAACACCGTAGAGTCGGCCGTCTGTGCCCTGAATCAGCGATGCGATGACTTCCTGACCATGGGTCTGATCGAATTGATAAATAACAGAGTATCCTTCGGACAGACTATACTTATAAACGGTTGAGTCTTGGGCGGTGGTGCCGTAGAAATTGCCATCCGCTGCCTGAATGGGAGGCCCCACAGGCTCTCCCCCATCGCCTCCGCCCTCGAAATTATGCAAGATCGTATAACCGCCAGTGGGGGCTATCTTGAATAGAACCCCAAGGTTGGCGCTGCCGCCAAACGACGTCACGCCGTAAAAATTGCCGTCACTTCCCAGCGTAACGCCGCCAAGGGGGTTGGTGCCGTTTGTCCCGTCGAAGGCGGCAAGCAGATGAGTTTGTCCGGTGGTTGAGACCTTGAAAATCGAACCCATATAGTTGCCGGTCCCGTAAGTCGTTCCGTATAGGCCTCCATCTCGGCCTTGGGATGGGATTACAAACCCTGGCCCTCCGGCGTTTCCACCTCTGAAGTCGTAGATGACATTTAAAGTTTGCGCGGCGGTGGAGCTGACCACGAACAGGAGCGCGGCGATTGTCAATGCTAAGCTCCGTGAGAAATTCATCCCTGAGCGAAACGGCGATAAACGACCTTTGAGGCTCGATTCGATCGGCACGAGGTTACCTCTCTGAATTGGATGGCAGGGAGCCGGGCCGGGGGAGAGTCAGAATCCTGCAGTGAAGAAGCCTACACCGGTATGGTACAGATGGCAAGCATAATCGAGTCGGAGTTCCCGCCAGGGCCGAAAGTACAGAGCCCCAGGACTCGCAACGCTTGTGGCTCTACACGTTAGTGATATCCGTGTGCACTTGCAATGTATCCCGCGTAGGTACAGGCATCGCCTGTGCCAGTTCCTGCACCGCAGCTCATTCCCTGACCCACACCCGTATAGAAGTTGTATTGGGTGACAGCACTTAGGGCCGGGACGAACCAGTCGTATCCACTAGAGTGGCTGCAGTTTCCTGAAACATTGTCGCAGTAGTTCGGATCAAATGCCAGCAGTGCGTCTTGGTTGTACAACTCGATTATCGCAACGTGGGTGCTGTTTGCGAATGACAACAGGTTCGGACCCAGGCTTCCTACCACTCCTACACCACTCGTATAGCAGTTATTAGTACCCATG
Source organism: Acidobacteriaceae bacterium (assembly GCA_003165855.1). Classification (GTDB taxonomy): domain Bacteria; phylum Acidobacteriota; class Terriglobia; order Terriglobales; family Acidobacteriaceae; genus Sulfotelmatobacter. The sequence goes on from PMXH01000417.1 coordinate 2,425, forward strand.
ATGGTCGTTGGATTTGAGCACTCAGCAGTCTGCAGTTCCAACGGGACCGTAGTAGGGCTTGCAGTCATCCCCGTGCCGACGTTGGCCATCGTGGCGCCCGACCAATACTTCGTAAACATGCATCCCCAATTGTTGGCGGTGCTAGGAACGCCTGAACCGCCGGGACAAGCGTTGACACTAAATCCGATATCAGCTGACTGCAGCCCTTGACTACCAAAGCCGTTGTATCCTCCAATCGCATTGTAGTGCGCGGCAGCAGACGCAGCCTCTTGCGTCGCATAACTAGCATTGAAAGCAGCGGGATCTCCGGCGTTGATCGAGAACAAGATCTGCATGCGTGGATTCGCAGCTTGCACAACGCTGTTAACCGTGTCATACCAGCCATTCGTTCCGTTAACCCAGGTGCTTTCGATATAGCTGGTCCAGGTATGGAGCACGGACGCACATATCACACCAGCCTCTCCTCCGGCTCCTACGCCGACCCGGATATAGCCAATGTTCGCGGCGGTCTGCTGTGAACTAATATTCAAATTGTTGAAGTGGTAGATCGCAGCCCGCAAGAAGGCCTCGTACGCGCTCGCATAAGGAGTCTCATAGGGTACGGGCCACGATTGGACGGCAGTGATTGCGGTGACTGTGTTCGAATGGATCGTGGACGTTCCACTCGCGACGTCGCTGTATGGAAGCATATATGTGAAGCCAGAAGCGCCAACGCTTGTGACCAATGCGCCATACTGACTATTAACCTGGAAATCATTTGCAAGTGTCGACCCCGAATCCGCGATCCAGATCGTATCGTTAACAGCAAACGGTGGGCTGGTCCACATGGTTACCGCTACGCTACTAGTACCGCTCCCAGTGAAAATTGCATTAAGGGGAACACTGATATTCCCGGTGTAACCACCGCACCCGCTTCCATTGATCGTATTCGCCGCATCCTGAGTACCGGAGCCAGTCGCAGAAGCCCAGGTTGTGCTTCCCGAAACGATCCCAGTCACGTAGCTGGGGGTATAACCGTTTACAGAAGCTTGGGTAATTCCGAAAAGCTCGAAGTTGACTTTCTTGGGTTTTCCGTTGCCGTAGGTAAAGCAGAACCACTGTGACGAGCTATATGGACCGCTGCTGCCATAGTCAGTGCAACCCGTCCCATCGATCGAAGTCCCCGTCGCGGTCCAGTCATATGTGTGATAGTAAGTTGGAGCTGCCGTATCCTCCTGGCATATGTCGGTGTTGGGAGAGCAAGGGCTTGTGGTTGGGGCCGTCGTCTCGACCTGATTCCAGGGTACGGGAACGGTCACTCCGTCAATGACGTCTTGGGTCATCACGTTGTTCCTGAAGTTGGTGTTGTTCTTGGCTGGTGACACATCCGCCTCCGGCGGGAACACAACATAGATTTTGGTGTAAGTCGTGAAGGGCCAGCTCACCACAGCGTCGTATACCACCGCACGATAGATAATGGTCTGGGCCGAAGCCGCCGAGCACAGAATTAGAAGAGTGACAACCCGATTCATGCGTTTCCCTCACAAGCTGCCCTAAATTTGGAGCCGATCAGTTTTCAACTCGTGCGCGAAGCATCCGCTGAGTCACAGTATTGTTCGTCGTCCCCGCCGTAGCAAACGCGAAGGTGATCTGAAGTGCTTGGGAGTTCATCAAATTGATAGAACTCACGGTGCTCGTGTTATTGGTCAAGTACGGCTCAGCGATAGCAGTACTGGTTGGCACCATAAGAAGTTCGGCGGTTTCAAACGCGGCGCTGCTACCCGCCGTCTCTACCGTAGCGTCACAAACGGCCCGCCAGGGTACATTTGTTTGGTTCGCGGGAGTCGTGGCGGTCGAAGACCGGGTACAGAGGGTCAGCGGAGTGCTGCCCAAGTTGAATGCCACAGTAACGTCCGTGGCCGTATTGCCGCTAGGAATTGAGAGCACGCCAGAGACTTCAATGTGGAGGTTCGCATACTGCGAATTGAGGGCGCCTGCCGGTATTGTGCAAGTCATCAGATTTTGAGCTGATGAGCTGGTCGTATTCACGGTTACCGGCGCCTGGCTATAACAAGCGCTGATTGCTCCGCCTGATGTGAATCCCGAAGCTTGGGCATTGCCGTTCGAGTCAATGGTAACGACCTGACCGGAGTTCGCCGAGGTCAGGTTCGCGTTGGCGGTGGTCGCTATAGTCGTGTTGCCCGACAGCGTGAGAAGGGAAATGCCGTCGTCTTCAATGTTTCCACTTCCGTCGAACTTGGCCAGGTCCCCGCTGGTGAGGGTTCCGGTAGTAGTTGCCAGCGTCGTCGTGTTGCCGCTAGTAGTGCCCCAACTCGCGGTTCCGCTGGAATTCTCTGTGAGGATACCGGTACCCGACGTATTTCCGCTCAGGCAGGTCTCCGTTGCGACGCCCGTACCGACGGGCACGGTTCCGCCGTAAACAATTCCCCCCAGCGTCGTGCACGGCCACGTTGCGATGGGAAAAGCGCCGGTATTGAAACTGTAGTTGATAATCTTAGCTCGATTTGTGCTGCTGTCAGCGAAAATCGACACTTGGTTGGCACCAGCCGAAATGGAGCCGCCGTTGTTCATAAGCATTCCGCTTTGGGCAACCGCGCAGGTTGTAGCGATCAAACACACGAGACTTGCAGCAATAAACCTGGCAAGCCAGCTTGGGGAGCAGGAGAAAATACGATCCATGTTCAGCTCCAGCGCTTTAGATTTTCCCTGGGAATGCGTGAGAGGTATGGCGGGGCCCGGTGACAGGATCTTCTCTCACCGCATCGACGACAGGACTCTAGGGAAGAATTTGGTCGGTGTCAAGCACAAACTACATTTACGGCAGCGGTAATGGATGCGCATCCATCCTTAATACAAGCACTGGTTCGAGAATCGTAAATGGAAGCACTGCTTGCAACATCGGCGACGGGAGCGAGGATATGGCCATTTCCAGCGACGGCTCTGTACTCCTAACGGCGGACCTGCTGACAGACCCGCTCTTCTGAATGTCGAAGGCGATATCACCTACGTGGACCGAGATGTTTGGTTGGCATTGTCCGTTTATGGGCAAAAGCTAAATTCCAACGCTTAGTCTAGTTTTCACGCCTCTTACCACTGGAATCGATGTGCTGGAGGGAACGACCAGGATTGCTTGCGTGCCGAGTCGAATTGCCCATAAAAAGTGCCGCTCTGTACGATGCGCTGGCAATCGATGACACGGATGGCCTTCTCTACGCTATTACTGCAAATGCCATCGCTGAGATAAACCTAAGCTCTTTGCCAGTGCCATCTTTCAAAAACCTCAGACGCGTGCAAGAACGTCGTTTGCTAATCAGAACAGAACGATCATGACTGCCAACAGCAAAGAACTACAATTTGACGGGCCTCACCTGCAGCATTCTTTCCAATTGCTCTTAAAGGGCGAGAAGAGACCGGGAAATCGACGGTTCAGTCGCACACTAACGTTACGTACGTACGTAACGTTGGCGTCGGGCTTCGGCGATCATCTCTTCGTACTGGGAACTGTTGCGCAGGTAAACATATAGGCAACGAAAAAAACAAACAGCACGGCATAGCCAAGATAGCAATGCAAAGGAGTCTCGATGCTCCGTACTACTTTGAGATAAGTGGGGAATTCTCGCGTACCAGTCTTCATCCGGAGGCTGCCGTTGAACCCATGATTTCAACCTTCGATCTCAACGTCTCTAACGACTTCTCAAGGACTTAGGCGGCCACCAGAGTCACGTAAGTCGTTCAACCTTCATACACAAGCCCTGAAAAGCCGGATGCTGAAATGGTTCGGCGAAATGATTCCTTCGCGCTACAAAGGATCCAGCAACCCGAAGTCCCATTGTTCGAGAGGCTCGATTCCGGGCACCCTCCGGGCACCCACCTCGATGTCTTGTTGGCATCTCATTGATTTTGTTATGTCGTGCATGGAGTAAGCTGGACGCGCAAGTTGTTGTTTGTAATTGGGTTGGCGACCCTTTTAAGGCATGGGTCGCAGGTTCGAATCCTGCCGCGCTCACCATAGCATCGCTAATTCTGTGGACGGTCGACTTCAGAAACACTGTCAAGTTCCATTCGATTTTTCTTGAACATTCTTTCTTCAAGGATCTCCCCCGCGCGCTGCATGGCGTTTTCTTCGCTTTCCGTCGGCCAACCTGACGGCAACCTTCTGTATCTCACTACTGGCTGTTCCTGACGGAGGAAGATCATTGGCAATTCGCGGGGGTGCCAGGACGAAACCCGGTTCAGGCAAGCCATCGAAGTGCAAATCGGGTGTACAATTTTTTCTCTTTCCATTTTAGAAGTCAAAAGCAAATCTCCGCTCGATGTCGATAGCGGTCATGGTTTGATAAGCATGTGGGAGAAGCATGTTGAAAGGAAGGTCTGGAATGTTGTCGGTTAGCGGCTTCCTGCGCGGAAGGCCACGGGTTGTTCTTACGTCTGCATCTCTGTTATGTGTCCTGCTCTCCTCTTCGATGTTGCTGGCGCAGACAACCATTTCTACCGGCAGTATTCAGGGGCTGGTCACAGATCCCTCGGGCGCGGTTGTGAGCGGGGCAAAGATTTCGATAAGCAATAAAGCTACAGGCCGCGTCATTACGATCAAGACCACATCCGCGGGAGCCTATACCTCGGGCGCTCTGACTCCGGGCGATTACACGTTGCGAGCCGACGCTCAGGGATTCAAGACATCAGAAGTTGCGCTAACCGTGCAAGTCGGTGTGACGGCATCGGGGAACGTTAAACTGCAAGTCGGACAAAGCACTCAGGTGGTCGTGGTGCAAGGTACCGAGGTTGCAGTGAACACGCAGCAGGCGACCGTGGAAGGCGTTTTGACCACGCAGCAGATCGAAAACCTGCCCATCAACGGCCGAAACTTTCTCGACCTGGCGCAATTGGAACCAGGAGTGCAGATCCAGGACGGCGGGAACTTCGATCCTACCAAGAACGGTTTCTCCTCGATTTCATTCGGTGGCCGGTTCGGGCGCACCGCCCGCATTGAAGTCGACGGGCTCGACATCAGCGACGAGACTGTGGGCACAACCACGCAAAACGTCCCCGCCAGCGACGTCCAGGAATTTCAGATTCAGCAGTCCTCGCTCGATCTTTCCACCGAACTCACTTCGTCCGGGTCGGTGAACGTGACGACCAGGTCGGGCACGAATGCCTACCATGGCGAGGGCTACTATTATTTCCGCGATCAATCCCTCGATGCCAACTTGCCCGGAGGAAGCGACAATCCTTTCCAGCGCAACCAATATGGCGCCAACTTCGGCGGACCGATTTTGAAAGATAAGCTGTTTTTCTTCCTGGATGCCGAACGGACCAAACAGGATCTGCTGAATCCGGTTCTGCCCGCTGGCAACTTCTCCGCGCTCACCGGCAGTTACAGTTCGCCCTTTCGCGAAGTGGAAGGCGTGGGACGTATCGACTGGCAGATCAATGAAAGGTACAAGTTCTTCTATCGCTTTTCTTACGATCAAAACCACAGCGTGCTGGCCATCATCCCCAACAGTTTCCAGCCTTTTGGCAATGTGAATCACACGCCTGTCAACGCCATCGGCCTCGACTTCAACACCGGGCCTTATACGCACAGCATTCGCATCGGCTACATGAAATTTCGCAATGGGATCGTGGACGCAACCGCGGGAACCAGCATCTATAATCCGCTCCCAGGAATTGAGTTGGCCATTGGCGGCGATCCGGACTGCCTTACGGCGGGCGCGGATAATTTTTGTTCTGGTCCGAGTTTTCTGGCGCCGCAGCAAACCTATCAATCCGACCGCCAGATCAAGTACGACGGCAGCCGGGCATTGGGCGCGCACATTCTTCGCTACGGCGGCGGGTTCAACCACATTTTCGGTGGAGGATTTGCCAGCTTCCTGAAGCTCGCACCGGCGGTTGGAGCGGGATTAACAGATTGCAACGCTGCGTGCCTGGCTCTCCCCGGCGGAGCCAGCAACCCACTGAACTACCCGGCAAATAGCGTGTCCCTGGGTAACGGACAGGGCTTTGACTCGGAAATACCAGCCTTTGGGTTTCCGGCAGGTGGCAGCGGCCCGGATAACCGGATCTCGCTTTACGTCGGGGACGCATGGAAGCTCGCACCAAACTTCACTCTCACCTACGGTTTGCGCTACGTTCGGGATTCGGGCCGCACTGATAGCGACCTCGCCGCCATCCCTGCTCTGGAACAGTTCGACAATCAGTACTTTTCAAGCTTGGGCAATCGAGTACGTCAACCCAACCTCAACTTCGCGCCCCAGCTAGGCTTGGCCTGGGATCCTTCCAATAAAGGCAAGACAGTGCTGCGCGGCGGCATTGGCCTTTTCTATGAGAACTCGATCTGGAACAACATCGAATTCGACCGGCCAGCGCGCTTGCAGAAGGGATTGTTCCTGGCCGATACCACAGTTTGTTCCAACGGTCAGGCCCAGGCTCTGTCGTTGCCAGGTGGCAGCTCGGTCAATCCTGGGTTTTGTGGGCAGCCGATTGGAAGCGTGGCCAGCCAGATTTCCGCCCTCCAGGCGCAATATCAGCAAGCCACAGCCTCAGTGGGCTCATCGGCTCCCAATCCCTCGTTCATAGGAACAGCTTTGGCGGACGGTCTGGACGCGACGGGTACAGATCTATTAGCGCCGAACTACAAGAGCCCACGCTCGGTGCAAATCAACCTCGGCCTGCAGCATGAAATACGCCCCGGCATGGTGCTCACAGCCGACTATCTGCGCAACATTGAGACTCACACGCTGCTCGCGATTGATACCAACCACGTGGGCGATGCGCGGTTCTTTAATCTGACAAATGCGATAGCGGCAATCAACTCGACCTACGCCGCTTGCGGCAATGGCATCACCACGATTCAGCAGGCAATCTCGAGCTGTCCCGGCCTTCACCCTAACGGGGGCGGCGCGACGATCTCCGATTTCGCCGCGAACGGTCTCGATTCCGGTTATTCGCTCTGCGCAGGATTTCCATGCGCCTCGGTGAACGCCCCTCCAGCGGCATTCCCCGGCGTTAATCAGAATCTCGGCGCCAACCAGATGCTGTTTCCCATCGGCTACGCGAAGAATACGGCCTTGCAGGTGTCCCTGAAACAGCACTTGGAGCACCCGTTCCAGGGGGTTAGAAACTTCGATTTGCAAGTGTCCTACCAGTTGGAGCGCTATATCGCTTCGGCAACGGATAATGACTTCGTCACCATCGCCACGGACTTCAACAACCCTCAAAAGTACTTGGGGCCGAACGGACTCGACCGCAAACATCAAATTTCTTTCGGTGGCACGATGGACCTGCCCTTCCATTTCCGCCTGGGTGCGATCGGCCACTTCTACAGCCCGCTGCCTGCGACCCTCACCCTCAGCCCGACGGGAAGCGCGGGCGGTATCTTTGTTACCGACGTCACTGGCGATGGCACGGGCGACGGCAGTTTTGCCTCGAACGGTTCATTTGGAGATGTGCTTCCCGGCACCAACGTCGGCTCGTTCGGACATGGAGTCAACACCAGCAACATTAACAATGTGATTAGCACTTACAACCACACTGGGGCCAGTCAGCCCACCCCTGCCGGACAGGCGCTGATCACCAACGGCCTGTTCACCCTCTCTCAACTGCAATCCCTGGGCGGAGTACAACAGCTTATACAGCCAGCTCCATTCGACGAAGCCGGCATGAGCTGGTTGCGCGCCTTCGATGTAAGTTTGAACTGGGTTTACAAGTTCAAGGAGAGATTCCAGATACAGCCAGGGGTATCGTTCTTCAACGTGATGAATTTCTCGAACTTTGACGGGCCTGGAAATCCGTTGAGTGGAGCGCTCCTGCCTCTGCCGGTGGGCGGAGTGCCCAGCAACGTACCAGGAGCGCTTAATAGCACGTCAGGCGAACAGCCCAGCAGCAACCGCCTGGGCCTGGGCTCCGGCGTGTTTGCCCTAGGTTCTCCGCGTGCGCTCGAGTTCTCCTTGAAGCTGAGCTTCTAGTAATGACCTGCGACCCGTCTGCATGGTCGCCCGAGCCTTACTGCACCACGACCTTGCCGATCATCTTCGGGTGGATCGAGCAGTAGTAGGAATAAGTTCCCGCCTTGGTAAATGTGTAGGAGAACTTTTCGTCCGTATCCATCACCTTGGACTTGAACACGCCCTCGGTGCTCACTGCCGTGTGGGGAATGTCATCACTGTTGGTCCAGGTAACGGTCGTTCCGACGGGTACCGTGATCGTCTGCGGCCCAAAGAAGAAATTATCGATCTTCACCGCCGCACTCGCCGCGGAGGGTTGGTCATTCGCTTTTGCGCTCGGGGATCCCGCCACGAGCAGCAACATGGCAATCATCACCGGAGCCGCTAAACCTGCCATCCACACATTTTTCCTTGTCATTGTCCTGTTTCCTTCCTAGGTTTGATGTTCTGCCCGATCCGAATCTTTCGTGTGCTACCCAAGCGTTGAGTCCACCACCGCCAGGGAATGCTGACCCCGCACGTAGTTCACATCGGTGATACCCAACACCCGCTGCAACTGCTCGGCCGGCACCTTCATGGGTCCAGCTGAGGGAGCTGTTCCCGGCGCAGGTTGAGGGAAAGCGGTCGACATCGCGGTGTGAAACGAAACCTTCCCTTCGATCTTCTGCATGATCTGGTGAATATGGCCGTTTAGCACCGTCACCGAACCGAAACGTTTGACATAAGACAACGCTTGTTCGCTGTCGTCAGTTCCCCAGCCCCAATCCGGATAGATGGTCCACAGCGGAATGTGGGCAAACAGGACGATGGGAGTGCTGGCCGAGCGGCCCTTAAGATCGTTCTCAAGCCACTCCAGTTGTTCGTGACNNGCTCCTTTTAATACCTGGTCCAGCGTATCGAATTCACTCGGCTTCGAGAGCTGACTCAGATCGCCGGTATGAATGATGAAATCGGGGGTGTGCGGCATGGCATTGATCTTGTTGATTGCCGTCTGCAGCGTAGCGGTGACATCAGGATTGGCTGGCTTGTTAAAACCGATGTGACTGTCGCTAATCTGTACAAAGGTGAAGTCCCCGGCCTTGCCGGCACTTCGATCAATGGCCTTGGCGAATGCCCGAGACACCGGAACGCCACCGCTCATGGTCCAGACCAGCCCAGTACCCGCCCATGCCATGCACTTCAGGAATCCGCGACGGTCGACTCCGTCATGGTTGAGGTCTTGTAACTTCTGATCGATAAGATCTTGGTTCTTGTCGGACATTTGTCCTCCTTAGGTTTGTCGCATTCTGAGGTGATAACTCGTACGAGTCGCTTTTATTCCCGGTCAAGTTGAGGAAAAAATGTGATTGAACACCGCTACCCGAGTCCGTTGACACCGCTCAGAAAGCCNNCCCTTCAGTTTCTGGCCCTCGAGTTGAAACTGCCAGGCGAGTATCCCGGTTGCGAGAACCGGGAGCGTTGACATCGCCGCCGCCAGCAGGTTGTAGTAGGCCGAGTCCGCCAAGCCACGCCGCTTCGTCCATTGCGCCATAAGGTCGAATGCCACTGCTGCAATAAACAGCGCGATCGGAAAGTGGATCAGCACCACATGTTGTGCGTGCTTGGCCAAGAATGCGGTCTTAAGATCGAAAGGATTCACCATCATCAATTCCTTGTTGTCTAGAACCGGCAACACGCCGTTTTATTCCGCTCTATTCCGTCGGAAATTATTTGTCGGCGATGGGAATAAAACGATCATCCGCTGGTTTACCCTAGTGTGCGTGTCGCAAGAGACCTTGCCATCGGGATCGTTCGAAGAGCTAGCCATGCCTCATTTCGCGCGGCTCTATAACTTTGCCTGCTGGCTCACGCAGGACCGGCACGAAGCCGAGGACCTGGTGCAGGAAACTTATGCCAAGGCGCTTAAGGGATTCTCCTCATTCCAGCCGGGCACGAATTTTCGCGGCTGGATCTATAAGATCCTGCGGAATACGTTCCTGACCTCCCGCACTGGGCTAAAGGCAACCGCGAACGTGCCGCTTGATCTTGAAGACGAAGAGCAAGTCCTCCCCACGGCCAAGGAAACGCCGGAGAGCATCCTGCTGCAGCGTTCGGATTCGCAACTGGTGCAGAAGGCTCTGGAGCAGCTGCCCGTCGTCTATCGCGAGGCTTTATTGCTCTGCGAAGTCGAAGAGATGTCGTATCAGGAAATCTCTGCCACGCTAGCCATCCCGATGGGTACGGTGATGTCGCGCCTGTCCCGCGCGCGGCGCGCTTTGCGGTCCGCGGTTGGAAAGATGCAGCAGAAGGCGCCGGAGGNNACCAGCCCGTTGGAACCGGTTTTGGCTCCCCATTCTGGCCAGCGCAACAGTGTTGCTGATTATCGGCATACTGCCCCTTGCTCTCAACCGCAGCCGCAGCGGCCAACAACAGTTGGTCAGTGAACTGGCCGACCTGCACGTCGCAACCCTGGCCAGTTCCAACCCGGTCGATGTGGTCTCCACTGACCGGCACACCGTCAAACCCTGGTTTGCGGGGAAGATTCCTTTCACCTTCAACCTCCCCGAGTTGCAGGATTCCCCGTTCGTCCTGGTAGGAGCCAAGGTGAGCTATCTCAACCAGTCGCCGGGTGCGGAA
>PMXH01000573.1 GCA_003165855.1 Acidobacteriaceae bacterium
GAGACACGGAGACACGGAGAAAAGCCCGGTCTTGGGATCGGGATCGCAAGAGTGGATGGGCCGTGGCTTACGCCAGCGACCTTGGGCTATCACTAGGTGACGGTGACGCAGATTGGCTTGGGGCAGCAGGTGGGGTTGAAATAGTAGGGGCCGGGCTTCAAGCCTTTTTCGATCATCACGGTTGCGACGGCGGGGAGCGGGATTGGGGGTCCGAGGTTGAAGGGCCAGGGATGGTCACCGTCCTTGTTGATGGTGCAGCCGGAGGGCGGGACGTTGATCCATTGGACGCCGTCTCCCGGCTTCGCGTTAAAGTTCTGGCAGATGGGGACTCTATGGGTCGAGGGCATTGGGCCTCCTGCTTAACGGGCGGCGCGCGAGACGCCGGCCACACAGCCGACGATGTACCGGGGTTTAAACCAAATAGTGCTGCCAGCGACTCGGGCGGAGAGATTATTGTGAGTTTCTCCGCCCCCAATCAGTCGACTATTTTCTTTTCTTCGCGCCATTGCCCTTGCCGCCGCCCTTGTGCNNCTGCCTTCTTAGCCCGGCGCTTTTTTCTTAGGCGCAGGCTTACTCTTACCTCTTACCGCTGCCTTTTTCTTCGCGCCCACCCTGCATTACCGTGATGGTCACGGTTTTGGTCGCGTTTTCCTGCATGCAGCAAGTGACCTCGTATTTGTACCCTCCGGCTGTGCTGATGAGGGTGCCTTGATTACTGGTGCCGGGTCCAACACTTATTGGAGTGCCCTGGGTGAAGGGGAATGTGTCGCTGCCGTGCTGCTGCACCTGGCAAGTGGACGGGCTAGGGTTCCAATTGATTACCGTTCCTGCACGGATGCTCCCCAAATCACTACAAAGGTCATATCCCATATCGATGTTCCTTTCGAGTTCGCCCGGCCGCCCGAGTGTGAGCGCCCGTGGCTGGATTTACCTTGGCCCGTCCCTCTATCGGAGAGACTTACTGATGAGACGACTTCATCAACTGCCGATAAGCCGGCGTATTAGCCAGATTATCGAAATCGTGCATGCTGCGAATTTTATCGGGAGTATACCCTGCCTGCACCATTTTGGCCAGATATTCCAATGCTGGGCCGGAATCGCCCAACTGGTTGTAAATCGATGCCGCATCCTTGAGAACATCTTTGTCATTGTGGCCATACTGCAGAGCCTGGCCTAAATATGACAAGGCGTTTTTCCGGTCGCCTACCATCGAGTAGTAGTTGGCCAATGTGCTGAGCACATCGGGATCGTGCGGATTCACTTTGAGGCTGTCGGAAGCCAGTTCGATAGCCTTGCGGAATGCCGACACCGATTGCTCCTTTCTTCCCGCATGGCCATATGCATCTCCCAGGTTTCCCCAAATCACGTATTCCTGGGAATCGAGCTTGAGGGCTTCCTGGTAAGCATCGGCTGCTTCGGCGTATTTACCCATGCCGAAATATGCCACCCCAAGGTTTACGTAGCCGGGATAACTCGGCCGAATGGAAATCGACTTCTTTAGAGGATCGATCGCCTTTTCGTATTGTCCTGTTTCACCATAGATGGAGCCGATATTCACGTAAGTGCCGTACCATTCCGGGGCAATCTGGGCAACTTTCGCAAACATTTGCAGAGCTTTCTCGTACTCGTTGCGTCGGCGATAAAACGCACCGAAATCGTTGTAGCTAAAGCGGCTGTTGGGATGAGCCTGAATGGCTTGCTCGTAGGCCTTTTCGGCCTCAGAGATTTTGCCCGCGTGATCGTAAGCGACCGCCAGTCCCAGCACGGCAGCTTCGTTGCTCGGTTCGAGGGCAAGGCCGGCTTGAAACTCGCCAGCAGCCGCGTCGTATTGACCTGTAGTATCGTCGATCCGCCCGAGGCATACGTGACCGGCTGCTCCAGCATTGCCCAATTTGACGGCGTCGGTACACTCGGCCCGCGCGGGAGCGATCCACTTTTTGTCTTTGGTGTCGGTGTACTTTAGCCACTCGCTTTCGCCAAGCACCGCTTTCGCCATGCCAAAGTTAGGATCCAGTTTCAGGGCTTCGCGGGCCATCAGCGCGGCATTGTCCAGGTTCTCGGCTTTACTGTGGTCGAGCAGATAACCACGGGCCTGCAGGTAATACCGGTAAGCTTCCGGCCTGTCGGTGCCATGAACTTTGAGCGCGGCTTCTTCTTCGGGGCGCAGCTGCAGCTTAAGCGCTTTAATGGTCCCGTCGGCGACATTACCCTCGACGGCGAAAACGTCGGTCGCAGGAACAGAGACGGAGTCGCCGGCGAGAGTGGCGTTGTTCTGAGAGCCGGTGAGCGAGTAGGAAACTTTGACCAGGTCGCCGTTCGGCTCCAGGCTGACGGCGAGGCCGAGGTTGGCGCCGAACATGCGGGCAGCATCGGCGAGGGTGGAAACCTTCTTTTCCTGGAGGCTGCGAGGCGGAACAACTTCAAAGGCGCGATCGTTGCTGAGGCCTGCAAGCTTCGCGGCCAGACTTTCAGTCAAACCCTCGCCGAGGGCAGTTAACTTGGGATCGGGATTGGCAGCGGTGAAGGGAAGGACGGCGAGGATCTTAGTTTGGGGAAGTCCGGCGAGCTGGGATTCGGGTGCGGCGTTTCTTGCGGTGGAAGAGCGGAACAACTGACTCACGGGACGGTAGGCGAGGAGCAGGAAGACGACAATCAGGACGATCGCCAGCGCGGCGAGAATGCGGGATTGGTGGAAGGCTCCGGCAGTGGATGGAACGCGTTTCGGTTTTCCGCCTTGCTGCACGCGGCGCAGGTCTTCGAGGAGAGCGTCGGCGTTGGCGTAGCGGGCGTTGGGGTCCTTGGCCAGGGTGCGAGAGACGACGCCGGCGAGGGGACCGGGGACATTCTTGAGCGCGGGCGGTTCCTGGTGAACGATGCGGGCGATGGTGGTGGCGAGACTGGCGGTCTGGAAGGGCTGGTCGCCGCCGAGCATTTCGTAGAAGACGAGGCCGAGGGAGAAAAGGTCGGAGCGGCCGTCGTCGGGCTGCTGGAGCAGGACTTCGGGGGCCATGTAGGCGGGAGTGCCGCCGGTGGCGGTCATGGTCTCGAGGCTCTTGGTGGCGTCGTTGGGATTGCTGTTCCAGGCGCGGCGAGCGACGCCGAAATCGAGAATCTTCACCCGGTTGCCGGAGGCGATCATGATGTTCTCGGGCTTGATGTCGCCGTGGATGATGCCTTTTTCGTGAGCGGCCTGCAGGCCTTCGCAACATTGGGTGGCGATGGCAAAAAATTCGTCGGTGGAAATGGGATGCTTGAGGCGGTGGCGCAGGGTCTCGCCTTCGACATACTCCATGACCAGCCAGAGTTCGCCGGCATGCTCGACCACGTCGTACATGGCGCCGATATTGGGGTGGTTGAGGGCGGAGACGCGCTGGGCTTCCTTGAGCAGGCGTTTGCGGTCGGCGGCGTCGGAATGCGAGCCGGGGGACATGCGCTTAATGGCGACAAAGCGCTTCAGCGTGGAATCTTCCGCGCCGTAGACCTGTCCCATGCCGCCCGCGCCGAGGCGCTTGGAAATGACAAAGCGGCCGACGGTGGTGCCCGTTAGGGCATCCGCCGCAGCGTCCTCGGGAGCAGCCGCAGGGGGCGTCTTGATCTCTTCTGCCATGGACGAAGTGCCCGCCGAATTTTGCAATTCTAACCTTAGTTGCGTGGGAAAGCCAAAGCGAAAGTGGCGCCGCAAGAAAGGGCTTTCACCACGGAGGCGCGGAGACACAGAGAAAATCTCCAATTGTTCTTTGTGGCTGCTGATTGTCCTCCCGTGTGTCTTGAGCGGGGGTATGGGTCAGTTTGAGAAGAAGCGGCTGTGCTCGCACGGGAGATCCCCTTCGACTTCGCTGAGGGCAGGCTCTCGGCCCCGCTGGTGAAAACGCGGGCCTTCGGGATGACGCCGGAAAGATAGAACCGCTAGATTCTTCAAACTGCGCCACTACCTCGAGATGGGAAGCCTTGCTTCGGTCGCTCCCGCCCAGCTATGCTTCTCGCTTATGTCTACGTTAGTGGAGTGTGTGCCGAATTTTTCGGAGGGGCGCGACAAGGCGAAAGTGGATGCCATTGTTGACGCCATGAAGCTGGATGGAGTTTACCTGCTGGACCGCGAAATGGACGCGGACCACAACCGGTGCGTGATCACGCTGGTGGGGGAGCGGGAGGCGATTCAGGAGGCGGCGATTCGCGGGGTGGGGAAGGCCGCGGAGTTGATCGATCTGAATGTGCACAAGGGGGCGCATCCGCGGATGGGGGCGGCGGATGTGGTGCCGTTCATTCCGATCAATGGCGTGACGATTGAAGATTGCGTGGCCATGGCGCGGCACGTGGGGGAGGAGATCTGGAAGAGATTTCAGATTCCGGTTTATTTGTACGAGGCAGCGGCGGCGACGCCGGAGCGGCAGAATCTGGAGAACATCCGGCGGGGGCAGTTTGAAGGGATCCGGGCGGAGATTGCGACCAATGCGGCGCGGAAGCCAGACTTTGGCGAGGCGAGGGTGCATCCGACGGCGGGCGCGACGGTGGTGGGCGCGCGGAAGTTTTTGATCGCGTACAACATATTTCTGAACACGCCGAATGTCGAAATCGCCAAGAACATCGCCAAGGCAGTGCGTTTTTCCTCGGGCGGGATGCGCTTCGTGAAGGCATCGGGTTTTCTTGTGCGCGGCCTGGCGCAGGTTTCCATGAACCTGACCGATTTTGAGCAGACGCCGCTGCATCGCGTGTTTGAGTTTGTGAAGCGCGAAGCTGAGCGCTATGGTGTCGCGCCCATTTCCAGCGAAATTGTGGGCCTGATCCCGAAGCGAGCCATCGAGCTGGCCGCCGAGTGGTTTCTTCAGTNNAGCGGCGCCATGGCAGCCGGTCTGGCTTCGATGGTTGCATCCATGTCCCGCGGCAAGAAAGCTTATGCGCAATATGAGTCTCAGCTTAGCGAGGCGCTGGGGCGGCTTTCCCATCTGCGCGAGGAGTTGAAATCCGCGATCGACGAGGACGCCGAGGCATACAGCGCGGT
>PMXH01000263.1 GCA_003165855.1 Acidobacteriaceae bacterium
CGGTTCACCAGAGATTCGCCTTCGTAGTTATAGCCGTTCTCCGGTAAGCCGTGGCTGACCCAGCCGACGCCGACGTCATACGCACCGTATAGCGTGATGCCGTGCCAGGTCAGCGCGCAATCGGTGGTGGCGAACTCGTGGCCGCTCGTGCAGGGATCGGGGGCTGCCGGCGCCTGCGCCCTGGCTGTCGGCAGGTGTCCTGCCAAGAGCAAAACCGCCAGGCTACAAACAACTAGAATCTTATGAACACGCACTTTGCTGATCCGCAAATGCATAACGACGGTCCCCCTAAAAAAACAAACAGCCTTGTAATAGTCCTGAAGATTCTTTCGTGCGCATTCGAAACCGTCTGACACCCCCCCAAGGAACGCGTACTCGAATAGCAGAGCGATCACCCATATAATATGAATTAGTCATCCATGTCAATGCGACTCTATACGATTTTGAGCTTAGTGGCCGCGCTTCGGCACCGGAGCGCGGTGTGGAGCGAGCTATGAAACGGGGCGTCGAAGCTATGATCGGGATGCAAGAAGGTAAGGCCAGCGGTCCTGGGCAGGATCGACCCCCACGGCAGTGTTTTTGTGGAGGCGGACTAGTTCTTAATTCCTACGAGCGAGGGCGCAACCGATCCGCTAGAGCGGCTCCGCTGGTGGTTTCCGCGTTCGACGACGTGAAGATCTCATCCGAAATGCTCATTGGCCAGGAGATTCGGACGCGCAAGAACCTAGTTGGGTTCACTGCGCGTCAATCCTTGGACTTAGTGTACCGAGCATTCTTTCGCGATGGTCTTGATCGTGGTAATGGTTAACGTCACCGAGGACGGAGAACCCATTCTTGCCGAGGTGTCAGAGCTCGTGCTCATCGACGGCGACTCCTTACCGGTTACTTCCACTTGTTGCCCCAGGTAGTTCCGCAGCCTCGTCTTGCCAGTAGCCTGAAGTTCGTAAGTCATGCCTGGGTCCGGCTTCATCAGAACGTAATCGCCGCCGGATCTGGCGACGCAGCCTTGTACGGTTACCTGTCCCTTGGAAGCTTTAGAGTTGTGTTGGCTGGGATTGCTTTCTTGTCCCAGGAGAAAGCAGCTGGAAAGCAGCAGAACGAACCCCAATGTTCTCATTCGATTTCTCCTCTCATTGATATGGAACGGCAATATTATTGTACTGGTTGGCCGACCCTTTTGAGAGAGGGGTCGTTATGTCCCGTTTCACAGAGGATGCAACCCTGAGGCAGCGTTCCTAGGTCTCACGATTTGTTGGGGGGGAGAGGTGTCTCGATTCGGAGGCGCTTGCCGCACCTTATGAGACACTCACCAGCATCTGGTAACCTTAGTTTCTGAGGCCCAGTTCTGTATAATCACATTGGGTTTACTGTGGATTCGATGAGGGAAATGGGAACAACACAGGTTGAAGGCAGCCGGGCGCGATTGTGGCGCTGGGTGCTTACTGGGCTTGTTTTGCTTTCCCTGGTCATCATGCTGGCAACCCGATTTCAGGCCACGGTTCCGGACACGGCCACAGTGCAGTCCAGTGCCTGGCGAGCAATGCGGCAGCACATGAAGCAAGACGCGGTTCGCTGGGCTGCACCTATTCTACAGCTTACGATTCTGCAGGCTCCTACCTTCCACCCTCGTGTGGTGCCCGCGGGCCCGTCACTTCCAAGTTTCTCGGTCGAAGAGAATCTTTACAACCGACCACCTCCCGCCTGCTGATGTTTTCCTCCGTTGTCAAATTCAGTCACTGCCGTTGAACTCCAACTCGATTCATTGAAGTGAACGCGCTCTATACGACTAGAGCCACGCGTGGATGAGTTCGAAATGAGCCAATTGAAACTTGGGAGCGCGGTGGTTTCCATCGCCATTTTCCAGGTGACTTGACTGCCCTGCTGGGGAGACTATGAAGAAAGCATTGACAGTGCAGGGTTCACCGGTGAGGTTGTCATGCAAGGAAATGCTGTGGCTGTGGTTATGGTTCTGCAGTCTGCGGGAATGGAGTTCCGAGACGGATAAAACTACAAATGCATAAACAATCATGTGCTGGAGCCGAGCTGATCGGGCTAGGGTTGATAGCGGCATGTTTTGTTGCTGCGACTGGGTGCGGACACTTGGGCGGGTCTACTCCGTCGCTGTCGGCCGATGCCCCTCCCCGCGCCGCTGTCGTGCAAGTCCGGCGAACGCCACTTTCCAACACACTCTCAATCGCGGGGGAGTTCCTTCCCTATCAGGAAGTGGAACTTCATGCCAAGGTGGCGGGCTATATCAAAAACATCAATGTTGATATTGGTGACCACGTCCACCAGGGTCAGGTTCTGGCTGTTCTTGAGATTCCGGAGTTAATAGCACAGTTGGAGTCTGCCAGCGCGGGAGTCCGCCATAGTCAAGCAGAGATCGTTCACGCTCAAAACGAGGTAAGTCGAGCCGAGGCGGATTACGCGGCCCTGCACGCTGCCGCCACAAGATTGCGGCAAGCGTCGGAGGCGCGTCCCGGCCTGATCGCAGAGCAAGAACTCGACGATGCCACGGCCAAAGATCGCTCCGCGGAGGCGCAAGTAGAGGGCGCCAAGTCGGCGTTAGCAGCCTCCCGGCAGCAATTGGAGGTTTCCCAGGCCGACCGGCAGCATTATTCCGCGCTGTCTGAATATTCCCGCATTACAGCCCCGTTCGACGGTGTCGTGACCTGGCGCTACGCCGATACGGGATCGCTCATTCAAGCGGGCACTTCCAACGTAAGCTCCGAGCCAGTCGTCAAGCTTTCGCAGGTGAATCTATTGCGCCTTCGTATTCCGGTACCAGAGTCTCTAGCCGCCACCGTGCACGATGGCGAGCCGGCGGATATCCGGGTCAAGGCAACGAATGAGCACTTCTCGGGAAAAATCATCCGCTCAACCGATTCGCTCGACCGTTCGACCCGCACCATGCAGGTCGAAGTGGATGTTCCGAACAAAGACTATAAGTTGACCCCCGGAATGTACGCGGATGTGTCCTTGCGGGTGCAAAACGATCCGAACGCCCTGACCCTTCCCCTGCAAGCAATCAACCGAGGAGCGGACAAGATCACTGTTCTCCTGGTCAATTCGCAGAACCGCGTGGAAGTGCGCGAGATTCACACGGGAATCGAGGGTTCGGATCGCATTCAAGTTTTATCCGGGGTAAGTGAGGGCGACCGGGTGATTGTCGGCAACCTGGGAGGGTACCGGCCCGGGCAGCGTGTCGATCCTAAGCTTAGCACCATGGTGGAAGAGGGATACAACGCGGAACGAGGAGCGCAATAGGCATGCCCAGCTTTGCGATTCGCTATCCGTATCTCATCGTCACGATCTGCTTGATCGTAGCCGTGGTGGGCGTAACCACAATCGCGCGCATGCCCGTGGATCTTTTCCCGAACATCAATATTCCGGTAGTCGTGGTGGCGACGTTTTATTCCGGCATGCCTCCCGAGCAGATTGAAGCCAACATTACCAACCCATTCGAGAGGTTCTTCACGCTGGGCAGTGGCATCGACCACATCGAGTCCCGGTCATTAACCGGAGTGAGTCTGATCAAGGTTTATTTCCAGCCGGGGACGAACCCCGACGCAGCCGTCAGCGGAATCTCCAATCTGGCGATGGCCCAATTGCGCCGCCTGCCACCGGGCACGCTGCCGCCAGTCGTTCTAAAGTTCGACGCTTCCAGTTTGCCCGTGTGCCTGATCACTTTGAAGGGCCAGGGGTTGAATGAGACCGAACTGCACGACCTGGGACAGTTTAATGTTCGCAACCAGATTGCGAATGTTCCCGGTGCCTCCGTGCCGCAGCCTTTCGGCGGCAAGTACCGGCAGATTCAAGTCTACGTTGACCCGGTAAAGCTGCAGGCCCATCAGTTAAGCCTGATGGATGTCGTGCGCACGGTAAACGAGGCGAACGCGATTCTACCGGCGGGTGATGTGCGGATCGGACCCAAAGATTACAACATCTACACCAACAGCCAGTTGCCCACGACGGCGGAAATCAACCGGCTGCCGCTGAAAACCCAAGGCAATGCGGAACTGATGGTGGCCGATGTCGGCCACGCGGAAGATGCAGCCGCCATTCAGACCAACATCGTTCGTGTCGATGGACAACGGTCCGTGTATCTGCCCATTCTCAAACAAGGTGGAGACAGCAACACCATCGCCATCGTCAACGGCATCAAGGCGAAGGTGAGCGACCTGCTCGACGTGCCCAAATCGCTGGTCACCAAGGTCGTATTCGATCAATCGGTTTACGTGAAGACGGCCATCTGGAATGTGTTGGAAGAGGGCGGCATGGGACTGGTGCTGACGGCAGCCATGATTCTTCTCTTCCTGGGCAGCATTCGGGGCACGTTCTCCGTCATGCTTTCGATTCCCTTGTCGTGCCTCGCAGCTTTCCTGGCGCTGAATGCCTTTGGCGGAACGATCAACACCATGGTGCTGGGAGGCATCGCTCTCGTGCTTTCCCGTCTCATCGATAACTCCGTGGTGGTCCTGGAAAATATCTTCCGCCACCTGGAGTTGGGAGAATCTCCCGCGGCTGCAGCCAAGGAAGGCGGCGAAGAAGTCGCTCTGGCGGTGCTGGCCGCGACGCTCACCACGGCCGTCGTTTTCTTTCCCGTGGTTTTTCTTTATGGAGTCAGCCGTTTTCTTTTTACGGCACTGGCGCTGGGGATTGTGCTTTCCTTGGCCGCTTCGTATTTCGTGGCAATGACCGTAGTCCCGCTTTATTGCGCTCACTTTGTTCGTCACGAGCATGACGTCGACGAGAAAAGCCGCGGCTTCGCGGCTTTGCTGGAACGGGTTCTCGTTCCCTTCAACCGCGGCTACGACAAAGTTTTGAAGGCGTACGACCACACCCTCGAGAAAAGCTTGGCCCGGCCCAAATTTACCGTGGCCGTAATTATGGGAGTTTTTTGTTTGAGTCTGGCGCTTTCGCCTCTGTTGGGAGTTGCATTCTTCCCGCGCACAGACCCCGGCCAATTTGTCATCAACATCAAGGCCCCCACCGGCACTCGCCTGGAACTCACCAACCAGTACATCAAGCGCGTGGAGGCCGCTATACGCGAGGTGGTTTCGCCCGGCGACTTGAATATGATCGTCTCCAACATCGGCATCACGCCCGATTTTTCTGCCATCTACACGAGTAATTCCGGCGAGCACACCGCCTTCGTGCAGGTGAGCCTGCGGAAAGAACATAAAGTCGGCAGTTATGAATACATGCGCCGCGTGCGTTTGAAACTCGCCGACGACCTGCCCGAGCTTTCCACCTACTTTCAGGCGGGAGGACTGGTGGATTCGGTGGTGAATCTAGGTTTGCCGGCGCCCATCGACATCCAG
>PMXH01000563.1 GCA_003165855.1 Acidobacteriaceae bacterium
GCTCCTGACGCCACAGGGCGTCTTTGGCGACGTTTTTCGGATCGTCGGACGGTTGGGGCGAGGTGAGCAGAATATTGTCGTAAATGGGATGGTGCAAATCGGCGAGTTTCGCCTGCCAGGAGGTGATTTCGTTGTCCTCGGGTCCGAGGGGAAGAAGCGAGAAGATGTAGCGGTCGTCGCCATGGGAATCTTTGATGCGCTCGCGGTAAACCGAATCTTGGGGCGTGAGCTTGGCTTCAAAACTCTGTTCGACGATGCGGGTCGAGCCCTGGCGAAAGCTTTCGGCGTAGACGAGGGCGGCGGTGGATTGTGCGGCAAGGGGCAGAGCTAGGAATAAGAGGATCGGGGCGAGCAGTTGCAGTTTCACTGGCGGCCTCCGGGGCGCGAGGCGATTGCGGCCGCGGCAGGCGGGGCGATCTCTTCTGTGGCGAGGGCTGATGCCTGGCGTGACTCTCGGTTCAGTTCCTGATGGAAACGCTGGAGATGCTCGCCGAGTATCTCGGCGGCGTTGCGGCTGTTGTTGGCGAGGGTGGCAACGCGGCTCCAAAGCCAGGGACGCAGCGCTACGAATGCGGCGAAGCGGGCGGTGTGGAAACGGCCTTGGGAGTCGATGAAGCGGGCCATCTCCGGGAGTTCGAAACTCGAATCGTCAGAGATTACTTTAGTTGCAGAGAACGGAATTCCATGGGCGTGGGCGGCGGCGGCGACCGCGGCAGCTTCCATGTCCACGGCTTTTGCGCCGTAGGCATGGGACAAGCTTGCTTTCTGCTTGGCTCCGGCCACGGCCATGAAGGTGACCAGAGAATGTTCTCGGCGGCCGTCTTCGTTCTTGTCTTCGTCTTTGCCTTTGTGTTGGATTTGGACGCGGCTGCCGTCGCGGGCGTCGATGACGACCGACGGTGTGAAGAGATCACCGACGCGCAGGTCGGCGTCCAGCGCACCGGCAAATCCGACCGACTGCAGCAGTGTGGGGCGGTACAGGGCGATCACGGCTTCGGAGGCGCGGCGCGCAGCGTCGAGGCCGATGCCACCGCACACAACCACCGCGTCATCCTGCTCGAAGAAAACAAAGCTGCGGCCTTCGTACTGCTGCTGGACGCGGCGGCAGGTCCTGGTCAGCCGGCTGACTTCGCGCTCCAGCGCTGCGACGATGGCGACTCTAGGCATATCCGTTGGCGCGGAACCACTCCACGGCGCGGCGCAATGCTCCTTCGACGGGAATTGTATTCCATCCCAAGTCGCGCTCGGCTTTATCGGAACTGGCCCACATCTTTTTCTTGCCCATGCGCACGGTTTCGACGGTGGCGCGGGGCTCGCGGCCGAGCCAGCGGCCGGAGACGGTTTGATCCACCGCGCCCGCGATATAAGCGACAAAATAAGGAAGCTTCACTTTCGGCGAAGGCAAGCCAGCGATCTTGCCCAGCTTGTCCAGAATCTGTTTCAGGGTGAGATTCTCGCCGCCCAGGATGTAGCGTTCGCCGCTCTTGCCTTTTTCCAGCGCCATGATGTGGCCGCGGGCGCATTCTCGAACATCGACCAGGTTCAAGCCGGTTTCGACGTAAGCGGGAAACTTGCGCTTTAGAAAGTCGACGATAATTCTGCCGGTTGGGGTGGGCTTGATGTCCTGCTCGCCGACCGGAGTGGTGGGATTGACGGTCACCACACGCATTCCGTGGCGGCCGGCTTCCATGGCCACCTGCTCGGCTATGAATTTCGAGCGTTTGTAGTGTCCAATCATGTCGGCGAGAGAGACGGGCGAATCTTCGTCGGCGGGATGGCCGTTCCCGGTGAATCCTACGGTCGCGACACTCGAGGTGTACACCACGGAACGAACGCCGTTCTTGCGCGCGGCCTCGAGAATCGCGCGAGTGCCTTCGACATTCGAGCGATACATTTCCGCGGGATCGCGCAGCCAGAGCCGGTAGTCGGCGGCCANNCCACTTCGCAGCCAGACATCGCCTTTTCGAGCGAGGTGGGATCGCGAAGATCGCCGGTGGCGGTTTCGGCCTTCAGGCCCTCGATATTCTTCAGGTTGCTGGTGGGGCGTACGAGCAGGCGGAGGTCGGCTCCCTGCTCGGCTAGAACGCGAGCCACGTGAGAGCCTAGGAATCCGGTTGCGCCGGTGAGGAAAGCTAGCATTTCTTTAAGGACAATACTCTGCCAAGTTGTAGGTTATTCCGATGCAAGTAGACGCGATCAGGCGCGTGAACCGCGGCGCTTCTGTCTGCCAGGCCTAGTCTGCAGGGAATGATCAGGGGGGGCCGGTACGGCGCGCGCGGTACCCAGGATGCCCCGCAAAGCTTCATTGACCGCGTCCTCAGTGGGAAATGCTGCAGCAACGTCCGGCTCGATCAGGACAACGTTGGTTCCTTTGCGGTATGGCCCGTAGTGTTTGCCGCAAACGCCGCCCTTCATTGAGGCAAAATCGTACTCCGGACGCATGCCGTCATTATTTCGATGCTCAATGTTCTTCTTCATAGAATCTTCTCTCACTTGGAGTCGCCGGTCTTGCGCTGATGATCCGGATTGTCTCGTTACCTTCGGTGTGGGCTACGACTAGCAGTCGGCCCATTGCGGATGCGCCAATCGTGAGAAATCATTGCTCATCGGCGGAATGTTCGGCGTCGGGAAAAGTTGTCGCGAATGGATCACCGAACACGGTTGTAGCCTCCCGAAAACCGACTACGTGTTTCCGCTGATTCGCAAGATCTTTCCGCGGATCCCATTCGAACTGCATCCCATTTTAGTATAAACACCTTGGAACTATGGAGAGCAGGCGCTGATACTCTCCCGGCGGCGAGCGACGTGGGAGCCGAGAAATCGGTGGCGCCGGTGAGAAAGGTTAGCATTCGGCAATCCGCTCGTCGAGCAGGGACTTTCAACAACAGCTTACCCTAGGCGGTCAACTCCGTGCTTGTGGCTGAACGCCATTCGGCTTGATCCTTTGGGTTCTTTGTTTCTCCAGCTTTTGGGCGTAGATTTCGGAATATGAGGACGCTGAAACTTTGCTGGCTTGTTCTGCTGCTTTGCTGCGGTTTCTTTACGTCCAGTACCCTCGGACAGTGTCACAACGCCTCCTTCGACGCGCAGAGTTCGGGAGCTGCTCTGAGCTTGGGTTCGGTCCCGGCGGTCAAGGCACAAGGAGAGCAAGATCGTACCGTCCTCCTGACTTTGGTACTTCGCAAGTCTGGAACTGTGCGAGAGGCGAAGGTGCTACAGGGCCCGACAGATCTGAGGGAGCTTGCAGTTCATGCCGCAAAACACCGGAAATACAAGGACGCTATCAATTCATGGCCCTTCTCAAACGAGATCATGGTAGAAGTGACTTTCCCCAAGGGCATGGGTGGGGTACCTGAGATTCGACAGGCGATGCCAGGCGGTGTGCCAGGTTGCATTTACGTCAGTAGGGTGAGAGTTTCTCCGGGAGTCATGCAATCTCGTCTGCTAGAGCACGTCGAACCAAGCTATCCGGCAGGAATTGAGAAGAGTGGCGCACTCGTCCTGCAACTCAACATCGACAAAGAGGGAAACGTATCGAGCGTGGAAAAGATCAGCGGGCCGGATGCACTCGCTCCTTCCGCCTTCGATGCGGTCAAGAAATGGAAATATCGACCGTATGAGCTGAATGGAACTGTCGTTGAGGTGCAGACAACCGTGGAACTCAAGCTTGCAAACTAGACTCTTATCGCCAAAGTCCTAGTTGCTCTCCTTCTCCATCACCTTGGCATACGTCGTTAAGGCGAGCAGGGGGAAGTATTGGCGGTAGAGGTGATACTGCAGATAGAAGACGCGGGGGAAACCCGTGCCGGTGCAGTAGGGCTCATCCCACGAACCATCTTCCTTCTGGGTGCGCAGCAGGTGAGCGATGCCGCGAGCGACGGAATCGCTGCGCGTATCGCCGACGGCAAGCAAGCCTAGAATCGCCCAGGCGGTCTGCGACGGAGTGCTCGGGCCAACGCCGCGTAACGCGGGATCGTCATAGGAACCCACGCTTTCGCCCCAACCACCGTCAGGATTTTGCACCATGCGGAGCCACTCGGCCGCCTGCTGGACGCAAGGCTCGTGGCTGTCCATGCCAATCGCTTCCAGGCCGCGCAGAACGAGCGCTGTGCCGTAGATATAGTTCACGCCCCAGCGGCCGAACCAACTGCCGTCGGGTTCTTGTTCGTTGCGCAGGAATTGAATGGCGCGCTTCACCGCCGGACGGTTCTTATCGTAGCCGTAGGTCGCCATCATCTCAAGGATGCGTCCGGTGATGTCGACCGTGGCGGGATCGAGCATGGCATTGTGGTCGGCGAAGGGCATGTCCTGGAATACCATCCGGTTGTTGTCTTTATCGAACGAGGCCCAGCCGCCGTTCTTGCACTGCATCGATAAGACCCAATCAATGGCGCGCTGTACCGACTCGCGCTGGTAGCGTCCGTTGGGATGTTCGACCCGGCTCAACGCGAGGCAGACCATCGCAGTATCGTCCACATCGGGGTAAAACTCGTTATTGAATTCGAAGTACCATCCGCCCGGCTTGCCCTGCTTGTTCTTAATCTGCCAGTCGCCGGGATTGCGCACCTGTTTCTGCAGGATCCAGTCGGCGCACTTCACCATGCGCGGATCGTTGGCCGGGACACCGGCTTCGCCCAGGGCGAACATGGCGTATGCCGTATCCCACACCGGAGACATACAAGGCTGCATGCGGAATGTGTCGCCTTCTTCGATGCCGAGCTTCTCAAACTCATCGAGCGCGCGGATGACCTGAGGATCGTCCACTGAGTAGCCGAGACAACGCATGGCGATGATTGAGTTCATGATGGAGGGATAGATGCCACCGAGACCGTCGCTCATCTCAAAGCGCTCGAGCATCCACTTCTCCGCGCTCTTCAGCGCGACCGAACGCAGCGGCCGGATGTGAACCCGCTCAAACCAATGTGTCATGCGATCCACACAAAGAAAGAAATTTCGCCAGGAAATCAAGGTTCGCGACCAGTGCAGGTGCATGCGCGATTTCTGCATGCCGCCGACGAACAGCTCTTCGACGCCCATTTCGCGGGGAATCTTCTTGAAAGGCTTCTTGGCGTAGCAGATGGAAAGCGGCACCAGGATGGCGCGCGACCACGACGAAATTTCGTAGATGTTGAACCAGAACCAGTTGGGAAACAGAACGATTTCCGGCGGAATGGCGGGCACCGCATCGTAATCGTACTGACCAAAAAAACAGAGATAGATCTTGGTAAATGTATTGATCTCGGTGACACCGCCGAGTTCGAGGATTTTCTTGCGGGCGCGCTGCAGCACGGGATGATCGGCGCTGTATCCGGCCAGCTTCAGTCCGAAATACGCCTTCACGGAGGCGCTGATGTTCGACGGCCCCGCCGGATAAGTATTCCAGCCGCCGTCCTCGTTCTGGTGCTGGACGATCCAGTTTGCGGCCTTGCGGAAGCGCTCGGGATCGCCCGTGCCGAGCAGGGTATGGAGCAGAATATAATCCGACTCGAGGGTAGTGTCGGCTTCGAGTTCGCCGCACCAATAGCCATCCTCATGCTGGGCGGAGAAAAGAAGCTTGCGGGCGGCGGACATGGCGGCGGCCACGCGACTGGATAACCCGTCGATCTTGCCGAAGCGAAGTTGTGGTTCAGAAGCTAAGTTCGCGTCAGGGGAGTTTGTATCCATGTAATGAGCTCCGGTTTGCAGCAATCTACCTTCCGGGATCATCCTGATCCGTACGAGATCCCTTCGACTCCGCTCAGGGCAGGCTCTTCGCTCCGCCTGAAAAACGGCTGCGCTCAGGATGACGCCGGTACAACTGGCGTCAATCCGCGGTAGCACTTGCCGGAGCGGCGGCGATGGCTTCGACAATCTCCGGCGGCAGCCCGAAGCGGACGTTTTCCGGCATCACTTCGAGTTCCTGCACGTTGTCGAAACCTTTGGTGGCGAGAAACTTCATGGTTTCCTCCACCAAGCACTCCGGCGCGGAAGCGCCGGCGGTCAGCGCGATAGTTTTCACGTTTACCAACCACTGGGATTCGATGTCTTTGTAGCTGTCGATGAGATGGGCGTTCGTACCGAGATTGCGGGCCACCTCGACCAGACGATTGGAATTGGAACTGTTTTCCGAGCCCACGACCAGTAGCAGATCCGCTTCCGAGGCGACCTGCTTAACGGCGACCTGACGGTTTTCCGTGGCGTAGCAGATATCCTGTGCGGCCGGGCCCTTGATGTTGGGAAACTTTCTTTTCAGCGCGGCGATAATGTCTTTGGTTTCGTC
>PMXH01000095.1 GCA_003165855.1 Acidobacteriaceae bacterium
TCGAACTGATCGGGAAACAGCGACTGCGGACCATCCGACATCGCCTCATCCGGCTTGTTATGTACTTCCACCATCAGTCCATCCGCGCCCACCGCAACCGCCGCGCGCGACAGCGGCGTAACCTTATTCCTCTTCCCCGTCCCATGGCTGGGATCGACAAAGATCGGCAGATGGCTCAACCGCTGCACGGCAGGCACCACGCTCAGGTCGAGCGTGTTCCGGGTGTGGTCGGCAAAAGTCCGCACCCCACGCTCGCACAGCGCCACGTTGTAATTGCCCTCGCTCAAAATGTATTCCGCCGCCATCAGAAANNCGCTTCAGCAGCGAAAAATTCTGCATGTTGCGCGCCCCAATCTGGATCACATCCGCATACTCCTCCACCAGATCAAGCGATTCATTATCAATCGCTTCCGTAATAATCTTCATCCCATACTGCTGCCGGATCTCCGCCATGATCCGCAGCCCTTCCTCGCCCAGCCCCTGAAAAGAATAAGGAGAAGTCCGCGGCTTATAGGCTCCTCCGCGAAAAAACTGCGCTCCCGCCCGATGCACCCGCTCCGCCACGGCAAACGCCTGCTCGCGGCTCTCGATGGCGCACGGTCCAGCCACAATCGCCAGGCCCGTCCCGCCCATCGTTGCCTCCGTTCCCGCAAAGCGGATCACCGTGTTCTCTTCTTTAACATCGCGGCTCACCAGCTTGTAGGGCTTCGAAACCTTAATCACTTCCTGCACGCCCGCCATTTCTCCCAGCGTGCCCTGCTCCACTTCGCCCTTGTTTCCGGTGATGCCAATCGCCGTCCGCTGCGCCCCCGGCATGGCATGTGCCCGGTACCCGAGCTTCTCGATCTTCTGGCAAACCAGCCGCACCTGTTCTTCCGTAGCCTGCGCCTTCATGACGACTAACATAGATTTCCCTCTATCGGACCATTACAGCCCATGTGGGGACAGCCGCCCCGGCTGTCCAGCTTTGCTCGTGTGGGGACGGGCACTTTTGCCCGTCCAGGTCGAGCGAAGCTCGACTGGCTCTCCTCGCCACCTGCTCAACAGCGAGCCCCTCAAGTCTACCTTCGCTCGCTCCTGCACCGCAAACCATGCACCTCAGGACTCGCCTATGGCCCACTCCGCTGGAAAACGTACAGATAGGCGCGATCTCCCCACAAGTGTTCCGGATCTCCCGCAACCGCCACTTGGTCCACCACCTCATAGTTGCGGTGAGCATAGGCCCAGGCCGCCTCAAGAAATCCCCGGTTTTCCTCCAGCGTGGCTTTCGTCCCCCAGGAGCGCGCAACGTCGGCGTAGACGAGGAATCTTGGCCGTGCCTCCTGAATTTCTCGCATCATGTCATCCCGCATTTGCCCGGCGAACTTCTGCTTTTCCATCAGAGGATATGCATACACATAGCCGCTGGCGCAGTGTCGGGCGGAATAAAAGCAAATCTCCGGTTCGGAGCCGAAGAGTCCAATCGTGTCCTGCTCCGATGAGTGTGCCTTGATGAAACTGCCCACCTCCACCGCCTGCAGGAACGGATCCTGCCTGAATATTTTCTGACCAAAGGACGCGGGATCGAGGTGAAAGAATTTCTGGTACTCGGCGCGCGCGGAGATCACGAATACGACCGCAAAATACAGCACTGGCAGGCAGACGACAAACCTTCCCAGGCGCTTCTCCTTTAAGCCTTCGCGCGCCGCGCTCACGGCAATTCCCGCACATAGCGCAGCCGCCGGCAGCAGCAGGATGAAGTAGTGAGGACGAAAGTAAAGCCCAGGGCACACCGCCAGGCAGGAAAACAAAACGAAACCTGTGACGAACCCGCCGTGTCCCCGAGCCCAGCTGCTCCAGGGCGGGGCTGCAAGGCCAACTGCAACAATCTCCCAGATCACGAAGGGACGCACGACCCACGGAAGCGATGCTCGCAGCATAGGCCAGACTTCCGGCAGAGTCCTGAGAGAACCGTATTCCCGCGCATACGACCAGGTCCAAAACCAGAAGCTAGGAAAAACTCCAGCCCGGAAAAGTATCAGGCACGTCAGCCCAAAGGGTAATACCACCCCAGCCAACAATGCGCCCCCGCGCATCGCAACCTCTCGCCACGGGAACGGTCGCTTCCATTCCCGCCACAACCAGTAGAATCCCGCGAAAACAGCAAACAGAATTCCCGGCTGCTTCATCAGAAACGCCAGCCCCAGACAGAGTCCGCTGCCAAAAAAAAGACCGATCCGCCCGGTTTCAATGGCATGCAGTAACAGCAGAATCCCGGCCAGCGCCGCCAGCACGACAAAGTGCGTCGCGTGTCCGTAGATGCCCAGCACCGCCGGACGGCAGGAGAGAAAACTGTAAGTCATTCCCGCTACTGCGCCCGCCAGCGGCCCGTAGAGATACTTCGCCATGGAAAAAACCAGGATCGTCGCCGCAACATTCACCAGCATCAATCCCATCCGAAGTCCGGAGGCTGTCTCCCCGAACACCGCCATCGTGGCCGCGTATGCCGCATACGTCCCCGGCAGCTTCATGTTGAACGCGATCTTATAAGGCGGGATCCCTTGCAGCATCAGTTGCCCAACGTAGGCAAACTCGCCCTCATCGCGTTCCAGAGGCACGTCGCGCAGACGTACTCGGACGAACGCGAAAAACACGATCACCAGCAACAGTGCGCTCACGGATCCGTATCTCAGCCATCTAGCCGCGGGACGCTCAGCCTGGATCGTTGTACCCTCGGGGCCGGCTATGTTTTCGTTCAAGGAATCTCTCATGCAAAATCTAATCCCAGATCGCACTCCAAACGGCCGTCTGCAAAAGAAATCCATTGTACTGTCACCCAGCTTCTGAGTCTCGAATCGCCTGCCCGCATCCAAACAAAGCGAATTTCAAATTCCTCTGGAGTCTTCCTTATGAAAGCAGCAGTCGTACCCTCCGTAAACGGTAAGTGGGAAGTAAAACAGTGGGAAACCCCCAAGGCCGGTCCGAATCAGGTCGTCATGAAAATCCACGCCAGCGGCCTCTGCTACACCGACGTTCACCTCACGCACGGCCTGATCCCACTGCAATTCCCGCGCGTCCTCGGACATGAGCCCGTCGGCGAGATCGTCGAGCTCGGCCCCGGCGTCACTACCCGCAAAGTCGGAGACCGCGTCGGCGTTGGCTGGGTTCAAAAAGG
>PMXH01000044.1 GCA_003165855.1 Acidobacteriaceae bacterium
ATCCGCATCCCCATGCACGACGGCCAGGCTGACGGCAGCTATGAGGACTTCCTCACCGGTTTCGTCACCAAAGACGGCCAGGTGTGGGGACGGCCCGTAGGCGTTGCAGTGGGTGCCCACGGAGATCTCTACGTTACCGATGATGGATCGCGCAGCGTCTGGCGCGTAGCGTGGGTGGGCAAGTAGGGCCGCCATTAGTGCGTGGTGGGTGCCTATTCGACATCGGACCCCTCGAACCTCTGCCTTGCGCCATGGCGAATGTGCAGTACTTCGAGTCACGGGGTGCCGGTTCGGCTTGTTGCTACCGGCTGAGAATTGCCTTCTTTAGCCCGCGATACCACTTCAGCGCCGCGCCCGAACGCCCGGCGCCGATCTCCTCGTACAACCATGCGAGATCGTGCTCGCTCCGAGCGGTGAGCCTAACGAGGTAAGCCACGTCCAGGTTCGAAATTGTCGAAGAAATCCCGCGCCGGCCGGATCCTGCCTCGCTTCACATCGTCCAGGCCCTGACGGATGCCTTCCGCCCCGTCGGCCCTTGCTGCGATATCGAGCAGGCGCTGGTAGGCTTCGGCATCCTGCACGATGGCCGCGGCTTTTCCTTTCACCGTAAGCACCATCGGCCGCCTGGTTTTCCTGAGCTGTTTCATGAAGTCGCCTGACCGGCGGCGGAACGTCGTCAGCGATTGGATGTCCTTCGTAAAGTCGAGCATGGGATGGTCCTTCCGCAGCACCTTTTTAGGTGCTTTCAGAATAGCGGATTCGTGCCGAGCCCAGGAACCGATGCCGATTGCTATCCTTGTGGTTTCCCGCATGCCCACCGCTAAGCAGAACCGCCCGCGGTTGTTTCTGATCGATTCGTTCGGCTTCGTCTTTCGCGCCTATCATGCGCGCGCCCGCAGTGCGGCGGCGCCCATGCGCACCAGCACCGGTCTCTCCACCGAGGCCATCTTCATCTTCCACAACATGCTGCGCAAGCTGCGCGACGATTTCTCCCCCAACTATCTCGCCGCCGTCTTCGACGTCGCCGCCAAAACTTTCCGCGCCACGCAAGCCGAAGCCATCACCACCATCCGCAAGTTCGACATCAAGACTCAAACCTTCACCGAAGTCGAATACAAAGGCTACAAGGCCAACCGCGCCGCCATGCCCGAGGATCTTGCCCAGCAGATTCCCTATATTCGCCGCGCCCTCGAAGCCTACCGCATCCCCATTCTCGAACTCGCCGGCTTCGAAGCCGACGACGTGATCGGCACCCTCGCCCGCAAAGCCGCCGCCGCCAAGCATGCCGTCTACGTCGTCTCCAGCGACAAGGACATGATGCAACTCGTCAACGACGACGTTCTTATCCTCAATCCGCCCAAAGACAATCTCATCTGCGACGCCGCCAAGGTCGAAGAAATTCTCGGAGTCCCTCCCGAGCGCGTCATCGACATCATGGCCCTCCGCGGCGACGCCATCGACAATATCCCTGGCGCCCCCGGCATCGGCGACAAAGGCTCGGTCGAACTCATCAAGCGCTTCGGCAGCGTCGAGCAAGCCCTCGACCGTGCCAACGAAGTAGAAAAGAGAACTTACCGCGAATCTCTTCAGAACAATCGCGACACCATCCTCTTCAGCAAGAGCATGGCCACCATCGACACCAACGTTCCCGTCGAGTTGAACGTCGAGGCCATGCACGCCGGCGAGCCCGATCTCGATCTCCTCCGCCAGCTCTTCACCGAACTCGAATTCACGTCGCTGTTGAAGGAGTTATTGCCCGAGGTCCAGGTCACTGAAACTCACTACAGCGACGCCCACTCCGCCGCCGATGTGGAGAGCGTCGTTAACTCTCTGCTGGATACAGGCGCCCTCGCGATCGCAGTTGAGTCACAACAAACTGAACCGCTCCTGGAAAGCGACGAAGAAGTCATCGACGACGTGCCACAGTCAGGCATGCTCGCTCTAACCGATGACTCATCCCCGGCACCATCTCCCGAGCCCGCGGCCCGCCGCATCGCCATCTCTGCGGCCGCAGGTTCAGCTTCCATCGTCAAGCTGGACTCTTCGAGCGCAGCCGACAAACTTCGCTCCATTCTCACCACCGCCGCCACGCCCAAGTCAGTTCACGACTACAAAGCCGCGATCCATGCGCTGGATTCCCTCGGCATCCCTCTGCAAGGCGTGCAGCACGATCCCATGCTCTACTCCTACCTGCTCGATCCCACCTATTCCTCGCACCGCCTCGCCGACGTTGTCCTGCGCCGCTTCAATCTCAAGCTGGGCCAGCTCCGCACCAATAACGACCTCGCCGAAGCCGCCGACGTCACGGGCAGGCTGACGATCGCCCTGCGCGAAGACGTCAAACAAGCAGGACTGACCAAGCTCTACGAAGAGATGGACTTGCCCCTGGTCCCCGTTCTCGCCCGGATGGAGCAAGCCGGAGTCAAAATCGACACCGCCGCGCTCGCGAAAATGTCGACCGAACTCGAGCGCGAAATCAAGGCGAAGGCTCGTGACATTTTCGAAGTTTCCGGCTCCGAATTCAACATCTCCTCGCCCCGCCAGCTCGGCGACGTTCTCTTCAACAAGCTGAATCTTCCCAAGCCCTTCAAATACGGCAAAGGACGCGCTATATCCACCGCCGTCGATGTACTCGAAGGCCTCGCGGAAGAGCATCCCATCGCCCGCATGGTCCTCGACTACCGCCAGCTCACCAAGCTGAAGTCCACCTACGTCGACACGCTGCCCGCGCTCATCAATCCCTCCACCCGACGCCTGCACACTACCTTCGGCCAAACTGGAACCGCCACCGGCCGTCTTTCTTCCGCCAATCCGAATCTCCAAAATATTCCCATCCGCACCGAACTTGGACGCGGCATCCGCGCCGCCTTCATCGCCGAGCCTGGCCACGTCCTGCTCACGGCCGATTACTCGCAGATCGAGCTGCGCATCCTCGCGCATCTGAGCGGCGACGCGGCGCTGCGCGAGGCGTTCTCGCAGGACGTGGACATCCATCGCTTCGTCGCCGCGCAGATCCACGGCGTCAAGCCCGAGGAGGTCACGCCCGCGATGCGGCGCGTGGCCAAGACGACGAATTTCGGCATCATCTACGGCCAGGGCCCGTTCGGCCTCGCCCGCCAGTTGAAGATTCCGAACCAGGAAGCCGCCGCCTTCATCGAGGCTTACTTCCAGCGCTATCCGGGCGTGAAGGCGTTCATAGACAGCACCATCGCGGAGGCGCGCAAGAACGGCTCCGTGACCACGCTCCTCGGCCGCCGCCGGCCGCTGCCCGGCCTGAACGATCCCGACCGTGCCACCCGCGCCTTCGCCGAGCGCGCCGCGGTCAACACCGTCATCCAGGGCACCGCCGCCGACATGATCAAGCTCGCGATGATCAACATCCATCGCGAGCTAGCCCGCCGGAACCTCAAGACCCGCATGTTGCTTCAGGTCCACGATGAACTGGTTTTCGACCTCTACGAACCCGAGCAGCAAGAGGTCCTGCCGATGGTCGAGGAGAAGATGAA
This sequence comes from Acidobacteriaceae bacterium, assembly GCA_003165855.1. Lineage (GTDB taxonomy): Bacteria > Acidobacteriota > Terriglobia > Terriglobales > Acidobacteriaceae > Sulfotelmatobacter. Next base: position 3,507 of record PMXH01000044.1, read on the forward strand.
GACCGCCATCGCGCTGGACGTACCCCTGGCTGTCGAAATGGGCGTGGGGGAGAATTGGCTGGAAGCGCACTGACCTGCCTTAGCGCAGACTCAGCAAGTAATGCCCAAACTGGGTTGAAGTGCCCCCTCAAGCCGCACTGGAACTACAAGCTCGAGCGCTGCCGAGGCATGACGCGCGAGCGTCGGGTTGCCATCGTGCTTGGCACCCCAAATAGCCGAGCCTTTGGTCTCCCTATTGGTTCAACCCTGCACCAGACCGTCCCGCGGGTCCCCCCGGAGACTCACCGTAGTACC
>PMXH01000128.1 GCA_003165855.1 Acidobacteriaceae bacterium
CGCGTTTGGCTCGCATCCTTAATGCAGTGCCGATTTTCCTCACTCAAGAATCATAAGGAGGGGCGCTCATGAACGTGGAATACACCGGACGTCACTACGAAATCACTTCCGCCATCCGCAAAGAAGTAGAAAACGGCCTCGCTAAAATACGCAAAATCCTCGGCGACAGATTCGAAGCCAAAGCCATCCTGACCGTCGAAAAGCATCGCCACAAAGCCGAAATCACCATCACTCCGCGCAACGGCCCCATCGTTGGCCTCGCCCAAGCCAGGGACATGACCATCGCCGTCAACGAAGCCCTCGACCACCTCGAAAAGCAGGCGGTGAAATACAAGACCCGCTGGCAATCCAAGAAGCGCTCGGCCCGAAAAAGCGAGGAAGTAAAGAAGTGGAACGGCCACTCCCCACAGCCGGAAGAAGCAGAGGCAAGCGCAAAGATGCACACCAAAGTTGGCTTGACGGAAAAAACGGCCGTGCCCGTCGCCGTGCATCGCTACCCCGCCGTGGCCAAAACCACCGAAGTACACCTGGTTCGCTCGAATGAATCCGTCTCCATGCGCCCCCTCACGCTCGAAGAGGCCATCAAAGAAGCCCATTTCCGCGACCGCGACGTCTTCGTTTTCCGCGATCCCAAAGGCAAAGTCATGGTCCTGCACCGCACCCGCGACGGCAAAATGGAGCTGATCGAAGCGCCGTAGGAGCGCAGAGATCCGCGATGCGGGTCGCCATTCTTCACTTGCACGAGAGCGTAAATCGCTTCACCGATTGCGCCCCGGGCCACGGTCCGCGGAATTGCGTGTAGTACACGTAGAAGTCTTTTCCAAGTATGGTCGGATCATCGCCCGTTCCGATCGGGCCCGAGTAGCCTGCGAGATCTGGAACATCGCCCAACATGCCCAGGAAAACCGTGTCCGTCCAGTGCAATCCGTTGAGCGACTCGGCATAGCTGTAGTTTTGCGAGTCGCTGTTGAGCATCATGTAACGCTGAATGTATGTGTTGTAGGCCACGTTAAGCCCGCCGCCGTAGTGCGCTTCCGGCATAAGGTCAGTCGACGCGCCGCCAATTCCTGGTTGATCCCATGCGCCCTGATAATACTTGGTGAAGGGCGCGGCATAATGCTTCTCGCCGCCAAACGCAGCTTTCAATACGGAGTCGATCGAAGCTCGAGCCACCGAAGCCATCGTGACGTAGCCATTCTTGAGCCAGTCCGNNTGTAGAAATACTTCCCATCGGGCGAGACCACGAGTGGAGCATCGCCGAAGCCGCCGGGCGCCGGCACGCCCTGATAACTGAAGGGCTGGTTGACCCGCATAATTTCGCCGATGTCAGTCCAATGCAGGCCCTTGTCGAACGATATGGCAAGCCCCCCCATGTAATAGGGAGGGTCGTTGTACTCAGCGTGGTAGACCACAATCCAATTTCCCGCGCCCACCCGGCCTTCAGGCACTTGATACACCGGTCCTCCGCCGATATAGGTGTAGCACCCACTATGCGGATGTTTTGTAGGATCGCAGTTGCGGGGATTCACTTTCGGATCGGGATTGCGGTCGATGACCACGTCGACAGGCGGTGCTGAGCCCAGCGGATTATCCAGCGTTCCGGCCGTCCGCACGACAGATCCGGAATTATTGTTTCCGACCCAGTGGCCGTGCCAGAGTTGGCGATTGTGTGTGCCGGCGTCGATGCTGAAAAACAAGTAACCGTTATCGGTCTTGAGTGCGGAGAGCTGCGCGTCCGGCCAATCGAAGCCCTGGCCTGTCGTCAACGGCGGCAGCGCCTTCTGGCCCGCTTCGAATCGCTGATGAGAAGTTGCCACCTCGATCGGCGCCGACATCGTGGGTTGGCAAATCGGCTGAAGCTTCTGCGCGTTCCCCGGCCCAACCAAAATCAGGCTCACCAGAAAAGCCGACCCGGCGCGGAGGATAAATTTTGGAATTCGCATATCGCTGTCCTTGTTTTTCTCGACCGCTCGGTGATTATTCTCTCGGCTGACTATTGGGTTGGATTTCGAATACTGAGCCCCAGCCGTAAGTGCCTGCCTCTACCGCTGTTCCGTAGAGATTGCCCGCCGAATCCTCTATCAAGCCGCCCATGGGAATCTGCCCGTCGGAGTTCTCCCCATTCGGAGCGGCGCTAAACCCGTGCAAAGCTGTCAACGTGCCAGCGGAGAACTCAAAGACTGAGCCCTGACCGCAGCAGCCCCCTTGAGACGCGGTACCGAAGAGATTTCCAGAAGCATCCATGAGCAGGTGCGCATAGGGATAGGCGCCATCCGGCCCGCCGGTGAAGCTGTACAGAACGCTCTCATTGCCGGCAGTGTCCACCGCGTACACCGTCCCGAAGTAAGCACCGCCAGAAGATGTCGTTCCGTAAAGGATCCCGGCCGAGTCGAGAACCGGCGCGTCCATGGGATTCGCACCGTCACTCCCGCCCGCGAAGCTGTGCAGCACTGTCTCGTTGCCGCCGCTGTCCAGCCGGAATACCGTTCCAAAGCCATAGACTCCATTCAGCCACGTCGTGCCGTAGATGTTTCCTGACGAATCCACCGCGACGCCGCCCAGCGGACTGGCGCCGTCCGCGCCACCGGCAAAACGGTATAGGACCGTCTCCCGTCCATCCGGGCCTATTCCGAAGACGGTTCCGCAGCCCTGCCCATCGCATCCTCTGCCGCCGTACTGCGTCGTGCCGATGAAAGAGCCGTATAGATTGCCGGCAGTGACCTGCACCAATCCCGCGTTCGGCCTCGCGCCATCCGTCCCTCCCGCAAAACTGTGGACGATCGCCTCATTGCCCGCCGCATCGATCTCGAATACCGTTCCATGCCCATACGCCCCGCCATATGCGGTTGTGCCGTACAGGTCGCCGGCTGCGTCCAGAATTACTCTTGCCGTGGGATTCCATCCATCGCGTGCTCCGCCAAAGCTGTGCAGCACGGTCTCTGTCCCACTGGTGTCGATCTTGAAGACCGTTCCGCAACCGTCGTAAAAGATGTCGCACCCCGCGCCTGTACCACCGTAGAATGTAGTCCCGTAGAGGTTGCCGGACGCATCTCTGGTTACCCCGGCCTTAGGCCAACCCCCATCCGATAGGTTACCGCTGCTGTTAAATGGATAAAGCTCAGTGAAGGTCTGCGCCGCCGCAGATCGAACCAGAAACAAGACCGGCACGAGCGCCAGGAGCCAAACAAGAGAGGTGGGAACGTGGCCGCGTTTGCATGAAATCCCGCGTCGACCCAGAGGCACAGTCATACAGTTTCCTTATTTTATTCGCGAGCAAATCGATCAGCAAAGGCAGGGCGACTGCGCGAAAGCTCCCCGATACTAACCCTGAGCCTAACGCGAAGTTCCCACCTCAAGGCAATCTTTCTGGGACGATGGTCGAGCTAGTAAGTGGACGCCAGAAATCATTGTGCTAACTGAGCAAAAGGGAACAGTGTGCGCTGGTACGACATGTGTACGATCGTCGCTGTGTCCCGTCGTTTAAGGTAGCGGCAATTGCCTTGAGCAGCACCGGAATATGAGGAGAAATCAATGAAGACATCGCTAGTTGCGCTTGTATTTTTTCTAGCCATATTTATTAGCGGTTGCAACCAAAACCCGCCTCCTCCGCAGCAAGGTCCCCCTGGACAGCAGGGTGCTCAGGGGCAACCCGGCCAACAGGGCCAACAGGGTGACCAGGGTCAGTCTGGCCAACAGGGCTATCAGGGTGACCAGGGGCAAGCCGGCCAAGAGGGCCATCGGGGTGACCAGGGGCGAGCCGGCCAACAGGGTGACCAGGGGCAAGCTGGCCAAGAGGGCCATCGGGGTGACCAGGGGCGAGTCGGCCAACAGGGTGACCAGGGTCAGTCCGGCCAACAGGGCCATCGGGGTGATCAGGGCCCGGGCGCACCATGTCCGGCGGGACAGCATCGCTATACCGACCCAGCTACTGGAGACGTGAGGTGCGTCACAGACTAAGCTGTAGTTCGCTGTTCACCGTGAGAGAGGCCCCCATTAAATTCAACAGCCTTCTGTTCCGCTGAGTATCTCACCGGCCCCCTGTTGGAGCGAAGGCGGGAGCGCGAACTCGCATAACTCACTTGCCTGCTGGTCGAACCGAATAGCTGACCAATCGCAACGGCTCGGCGGGCGATCGGCCAAGGGAGTAGGACAGGACAGCCGAGCTCGGGAGCGAACATCCCGTGCACAACGCCTCAGCTATAATGTCCTGTAACGCTGGTTGGGTTTTCACGCCTCGCTCCCTGCAGTGCCAGAGGAAGGATTCAGCCTCGTTATAGACTTCATAAACCTCCAGCTGAAGGAGTTCGCATGGCGATCGAGAAGGTGGAAAGCATCTGGCACAATGGCAAGCTCATTCCCTGGGATGACGCGACGATTCACGTGATGTCGCACGTCGTCCACTACGGGTCTTCGGTATTCGAGGGGATCCGCTGCTACGCGCCGCCTTCAGGGCCGGCGATTTTCCGCGCCAACGAGCACATTCAGCGCCTGCTCGACTCCGCCAAGGTCTACCGCATCGATGTCGACTACACTCGCGACCAACTGGTGAAGGCCATGCTCGAAACCGTGGGCAGCAACGGGGCGTGGCCATGCTACGTGCGTCCCATCATTCTCCGCGGCTATGGCGAGGCGGGAGTGAATCCGTTCAACTCGCCCACCGAGGTTTACATCATTAATTATCCGTGGGGAAAATATCTGGGCGGCGAGGGCGACGGTTGCGACGTCTGCGTCTCATCCTGGACGCGCCTGGCCCCGAACACGCTACCGGCCATGGCCAAGGCGGGCGCCAACTACATGAACTCGCAGCTCATCAAGATGGAAGCCATCGTGAACGGCTATGCCGAGGGCATTGCGCTCGACGTGAGCGGGTTCGTCAGTGAAGGCTCGGGCGAGAACGTATTCCTGGTGCATCGCGAGAAGCTGATCACGGCGCCGCTGGGCAACTCGGTGCTGCCCGGCATCACCCGCGATTCGGTGCTGCAGATCGCGCGCGACNNGATGAAGCCTTCTTCACCGGAACGGCGGCAGAAGTCACGCCGATTCGCTCGGTGGATAAGATCAAGGTGGGCAAGGGCACGATGGGTCCCATCACCAAGGCGATCCAGAAAGAGTTCTATGCCATCGTGCATGGCGAGAAGAGCGACCGCCATGGCTGGCTCACTCCGGTGCCGGTGCGCAGCAAGCAGCCGGTGGGCGTATAATCCGTTCCGATCGAATGTAACCCGAGGGGCGCATACAGCGCCCCTTTCGGTTTCTTAGATCGAACGACACACAACATCCCTAGAAGGAGGCACCAATGTCTGACCAGCAGGGTATAACTCCTGAATTCGCCCTCGGCTACTGCGCGATGACGCTCGACGGCATCCTGCGCGAAGCGGAAACTACCAAGAAAGTAATCGCGGCCGTGCCCGATGCGGCTTCGAGCTACCGACCCGACCCGAAGGCACGCACCGCGAAGGAACTAGCGTGGCATATCGCCAACTCGGACATTCAGTTTCTGGATGGAATTGCCGACCTGAAGTTCAACATGGAAACGCCCGAACACAAGCCGCAAACCTCGGCCGAAGTGGTCGCGTGGTACGACGAAAACATGAAGCGCGGAGCAGCGCGTGTGGCCGCGATGACGCCGGAGCAATTGATGACGCCTGTCAACTTCTTCAACGTGTTCAATCTTCCAGCGTTTCTGTACCTGGGCTTCCTCAACAACCACAGCATTCACCATCGCGGCGAGCTGGCGACTTATCTGCGTCCTATGGGATCCAAGGTGCCGTCGATCTATGGCGGCAGCTACGATGAGCCGTTCCAACCTCCCGCAGAAGCCGAAAGCGCTGCGTAACCATTCGGGCTTGTCGATATGAAAGAGCCGCTCTTACAGGCGGCTCTTTCATGCAGGGAACGTCCAACGACGCGACGCGCAAGGACGTCCCCAGCCCAGATCTTCTTGGTCCACCCCAGCTACCCCCGTAGCTATTCGGCGCTTTTTGGGACGGCTGCGGCGGCCGCGTCGAATCCGACCTTGGTATGCGTTCCGTCGCAGAATGGTTTGTTGATGGAAGCGCCGCAACGGCAGAGGGCAATCTTCTCTCCCGCTTCAATCTTGTTGCCGCTGGCGTCCAGAAGAGTTATTTTCCCGGTGACTAAGTATGGGCCTTTGGGCAGAACTTGAATGGTTGGATCCGACATGGTTTCTCCTTGAGATTAATTTAACAGCAGATTGAAATTGACCGCGTGTTTCAAGCTTTGCTTTCACTTCCGGCGCGCGTCAAGACTCCAGGGTCCGGAGCCCAATTGCGAGATAAGCAGAGCCCCGCCGATCATGGAGACGTTCTTCATGAACATGATGAATTGCATCTGGTGCATCATCTGGTCGGTTACGCCCCAGAACTTGTGCATCATCGGGGTAACGCCGGCTAGAAAAAGAACGATCAGCCAAGCTCCGATCCGGGCGTGGAAGCCCAGGAGGATGGAGAGGCCTCCGGCAAGCGCCAGCACACCGGAGAGCGGAACCGCGATTGATGCCAGCGGCACTCCTTGCGAGGCTGCGTAGGCGATGGTCTGGCTGGAGAAGTGCATCGGGCCTGACATCAAGAAGATCAGGGCGAACAGAAGTCTTCCTAACAGTACGATGGGCGGCGCCGCTCCGGGCGTCGGGCTTGACGATTGCGATCGAGCAGGAATGGTTGAGGAACTGTCCATATAGTTCTCCTTAGATTTTAGCTCCTGTGATTGGATCATCGTACTGTGTGAATAGTTACAATAAATAACTGTTAGCTCTTTACATAGTAAGCATCTCAGAGTAACCTAGTAATTATATGTCCCCTAAACGACGATCCGCTCAATCGCCATCGCCTTGTGCGATCGGGGGGATGCTGGAATTGCTGACGCGGCCCTGGACGCTGCACATTCTGTGGGCTTTGAGCCACAACGGGCCCTTGCGCTTCGGAGTGCTCCGGCGGCAAGTGGAAGGAATCTCCTCGCGGGTGCTGACGGAACGGCTGCGCACCCTGGAGGGCGCGGGCTTTGTGTTCCGGCACTATGAACAGACTATCCCCCCGGCCGTGACTTATGGCATTACCGATCGCATGAAGGACATTGAGAAGGTGTTGGCTCAACTCGAAGGGCTGGCGCAGAAGTGGCAGGGCGAAGGGATGACGGTAGGCGCAGGTCGAGGTGCTTCCGCGAGAACGGGCGCTGGCGCGTAGAAGGACATCGGTGCAGACGTGCCGCGCTCGATGAGCGCTGTGGCGTGTGCTGTTGAAGAACTCGATCTCTCAAATCTGTTCGAAAAAATGGAGGATACAAGTCGAGAAGTCTTGCCGGGACGCTATGGCACAAACTGGTAGAACGTCCCGGCGAGGCCTGTACCACCGTCCTCTGTGACACCGAAGATCGAGCCATCGCTGGCAAGCAGAGGTGCACCCGCAGGATCGTATCCGCCGGGTGCCGGCTCAAAGTTGAACAGGGTGGTCTTAGTTACGGTCCCCGAACTTATCGTTAGCTTATAAATTGTCCCTCGGACGTAGGCAGTGAAACCGTAGAGCGCATTCCTGTAGAACGTTAGCCCAGTCGGTTCGGAGTCATTGCTGCTCCCGCCGGTAAACCTGTAGAGGACGCGATAGCTGTAGGTGCCGCCGGAAGAGGGAGCTAGTCTCCACACAACTCCGCCGTTCTTGTGTCCCCCACCCTGCTGCGTCGTACCGAATAGATTCCCTTGCTCACCCACAATGATTGCACTGGGATAAGAACCATCGTTTCCCATGAAGGTGTGAAGCACGGTTTCGGTCCAGGCGCCACCCGGAACGCTCGGCGGAACCAACTTGATCACTTCGCCGTAACCAGAGCCCCCTTCCCGGTCCGTACCGTAGAGATTTCCTGCGCTATCGAGGGTCAGGCTGGTTGGGGTTTCGTACTGACCACTGAAGGTGTACAGCGGTGTGAACGTCCAGGCTCCTCCCGACTGGCTTAACTGAAAGAGTTGGTCCGATTCGGTTTCGGTGCCATAGAGGACTCCCTGTGGGCTGATCACCAGGCCCAAGGCTTCGCCGACACGAATCACGGTGTATCCCCAGATACGCCCCCCATCCGGCGGGGTCAACTGAAAAAGAAACTGGCTGTTGTTGGTTGTTCCATACAGGGCACCGGGGATGCCCAATACTCCATCCTTGTCCAGGACCAACTGGTCTGGGAGCGCTTCATCGGACCCGAATGAGTAAAGGATGGTTTCGGTCCATGGATCTCCAGCAGCCGCAGGAGGATTCATTTGGAAAACAACCCCGGCGTTGTTGGCGCCGCCGAAGTAAGTCGCGCCGTAGTAAGAGCCGTTGGGACCATGTATCAAGGTTATCGGATAGTTCCCGTTCCCGGTTGTGCCGGGCGTGAAATTGAAGAGCACGTTCATGGTCTGAGCAGGAGCGGAAGCGCTGCTGAGACATATCACGAGCAACAAGGATACGGTCCATCGGCTGCTCATCATCCGGAATCTCTCCCCTACACTCCAAACGCTTCCAAAAAGTAAACCCAAACGGCTGACAGGTCAATGTGAAACGATTTGCGTGGGGGCTGCTTAAGAGCCGGGTTTGCCAGTTAGGAACCACGGCAAATTCCATCCGATCTTCGGGGGCGCGCCTGCCAGGCCACTCGTGCGAATCGACATCTTCGACAATGTGCAGAATTGCTCAGACAGCTGATTGACAGGGTCGGTAACGTGATCCCAAATGGCGAGGTATCTCCCTATGTCGCTGCATGACTTTGATTTTCTGATGGGATACTGGAGGGTTCACAACAGGTGTCTCAAAGAGAAGTTGCAAGGGTCCTCTGAATGGATTGAGTTCGAAGGATTTTCCGATGTGAAATCGCTGCTGAACGGTCTGGGCAATCTCGATCAATTCAGCGCAAAGCGTGATGGTAAATCTATTGAGGGAATATCATTGCGGCTGTTTAATCCAGCCAGTGGGGAGTGGTCGATTTATTGGGCCGACAGCGTCCGCGCGGGAGTATTGCAACCGCCGATGGTCGGGAGGTTTGACGGTTTGTCCGGCGAGTTTTTTGGTGCAGAGGAGGCAGGTGGAAAGCCGGTTCTATGCCGTTTTCGGTGGGAGTCGACACCAGAATCACCGCGATGGGAACAAGCTTTTTCGCCGGATGGAGGCCAGAACTGGGAAACCAACTGGATCATGACGTTCAGCCGCGCTTGATTCCGTCAACAATCAGCTGGATGTTCGCTTACGGAAGGCCGACCGTGCGAATCCCAAGGTGAGGCCGAGTGAGCCGTATGCCGCCGCGTTCATGGGGGCAAGCAGAAAAAAGGTGATCACCCGCGAGGGATCGAACGTCATCCTCACGAAATACAACGGACACAGCAAAAGCATCAGTTGGGGATCGAGATTCCAGCGGTGCGGAGCGAGATAGGCGACGAGCGCCAGGAGATATGACACTGCGGCGAAGCTACCGAGCCATTTGAGGGGCCCTACGAACAAGCGTTCATCGTCCCGATCTTTCTTGTACGCTTTCGCGATCCAGGAGCGGGGCAGCACCGCAAGCGTCACGCTGAAGAGGCCCACCAGTGCCAGGATAGCCACAAATAGGACCCACTCGCTCTGAACCGGCAGCTCGGCGCCCCGCAGCATGAGAAAAGGGAATGCGGTGAAAAGTGAAATCAGTCCGCAGAGGAAAAACGCGATGCGAGATGTAGCCCTGGTAGCGCGTCCAGACATGAGGCGGATTCTAACAGCGGTTCCGAGTTTTTGAGCACATCCGTGTTTCCATTCGCTGGCCTGTGCGGCAGTTGTGGCACCCTTCGGCGCGCTTCGCTTGCTCAGGGCACGCTAAGGACTGAGGTCGTGCCGTCCCAAAACCTTGGTCTCTCTCGCGAACTTAAGGTGCTGTCCATTTGTCGGGGCCGGGCCATTACCTAGGTCATCTTGGGCAAAGTTACGATTCGGGTCATCATAGGCAGAGGTTGGAGGCGAACCGCCTCCCAGGAAAACGTCTGCGATGAATATTGATGATCTGCTGCGGATTGCGACCGAACGCAAGGCTTCGGACTTGCACTTGAAAGTGGGGAACTATCCTCACCTGCGCATTGATGGCGATCTGGTGCCGTTGACCGACCAGCCGCGAGTGAGTGCCGAAGACATGCTCAACATGGCGTTCAGCATGATGTCGGCGCGGCAGAAGCAGAAGTTCAAAGAGACCACGGAAATCGATATGGCCTACGGCGTGGCCGGGTTGGGCCGTTTCCGTGTGAACATTTTCCAGCAGCGCGGCAACGTGGGCTTGGTGCTGCGGGTCATTCCCACTAAGATTCGCGCGCTCGATGAATTGTTCCTGCCCAAGGTGGTGGAGCAGATTTGCGAAATGCCGCGTGGGCTGGTGCTGGTGACAGGCGTGACCGGCTCCGGTAAATCGACAACGCTGGCGGCCATGGTGGATCGAGTGAACTCCAGCCGGGCCGAACACATTATCACGATTGAAGATCCTATCGAATTTCTGCACCGCGACAAGAAGGGATATGTGAACCAGCGCGAGATCGGCGTGGATACGCCGTCTTTCAGCGCGGCCTTGCGTGCTTCGCTCCGTCAGGATCCGGACGTGATCCTGGTCGGCGAAATGCGAGACTTGGAAACGATACAGACGGCGCTGCACGCGGCGGAAACCGGCCACATGGTCTTCTCGACGTTGCACACGCTGGACGCGGTGGAAACGGTGAACCGCATCATTTCTATTTTTCCGCCGCCGGAGCAAAAGCAGATTCGTCTGCAGTTGGCGGCAGTGTTGCG
>PMXH01000535.1 GCA_003165855.1 Acidobacteriaceae bacterium
ATGCTGCCCAGCACCAGAGAGTTGCTTTGGGTTACATCCGCGAAGGCTCCAACCGCGGTGGTGTTGTTGAGAGACGCGGTTACGCTCGCGTCCGGCCCTGCAAGGTATCCCAACCCCGTGTCGTAGCTGCCCGTGGAGTTATGGTAAAGAGACAATGCCCCGTTAGCGGTGTTGTAGCTGCCCGTGGAACTGGCATAGAGCGCCGATGCGCCGCTCGCGGTATTGTTGGAGCCCGTGGTGTTCAACGGAAGGGCGAAAGAGCCGTTGGCGGTGTTCGAGTCGCCCTGGAATGCGCTGCTACAGCCACCTGAGCAATTTGAGTAGAGCGCACTTAAGCCGCTGGCGGTGTTGTAGCCGCCCGTCCAGGCGCCAGCTACGATGCTGCCCTGGTTGCTGTAGAGCGCATAGGCTCCGTTGGCAGTATTTCCGTTGCTCGCATTGTTGAGCAGCGCCTGATAGCCACTCGCGGTATTGTATTGACCCGGGTTGGTGCTGGCGCTGTTTCCGGCAAAGCCGAGGAACGCATTCGAACTCGTGCTGGAGCCGAAAGCGAACGGCGTTTCGCCGATGTTGAAGCTGGTCGCCGAGTTGACGGATCCGTTTACGTCCAGCGTGGCCGCCGGCGTGGTCGTGCCGATGCCGATGTTCGTGTTCGTGGTGCTCTGAAAAACGTTGGAGCTGCCAATCGAAGTCAAGCCGTTGAACAACGGCAGAGAATTCACCGTCCCGGATCCCGTGATTCCGCCGCCTCCACCGCCAACTGTTGAACATATCCAGCCGGAACCGTTTGAGGCGAGGACTTGTCCGTTGGGACAGGGGGTCAGGCTCAGACTGAGGTTTCCAGAGGTGCCACCTCCGGTGAGTCCGCTGCCGTTGGCCGTGGTGATCCCGGTGATTCCGCTGCCCGCGCTCTCGGAGAACACAATGTCCAGCTCGGGTGGATGGCTTGTCGTCGCGTTTTCCTTGCTGTCGAAGCTCGCGCTGAACTGCTTAAGGGCGAGTAACGCTATGCCGTTGTTGGATGAAGGCACATCGACCCACCCTTGCACCGTCGAAGTAATATCGATGAGGATGTACTGATTCGTATCGGCAGCTGTGACCTGTACGTCGGGAACAATTACGCCTTGGAGTGTTGGCTGTTTATGGTCGGTGATTGTGCTCTCGAACCACGGGCCGCTGATCGCATCTACTTCAAAACCGCCCGCTGTCGTTACGCCATTGACATAGAGTTTGAGGGTAGCCTTAGCGATGTCGGCGTTAGTATATCCAGAAGGGATCGCTGACAGATCGAATTGGATGTAAGTCTTGTACGTGCCGCCCCCAAAGGTAGCTCCGGTAACGTAAAGCAAGGGAGCGCTTCCGAAGTTCTTGTACATATCCCCGAAAACGTTATCCACGTAGGAATCGCCTTTGGGGGTAAACTGTCCAAAAGCGCTGGTCAGCAAACAGAAAGTAGAAAGCAACAATACCGTCAACCACGTTTTCAAGCTTTTCATGGCCCACCCCAGTTTGTTTCGTTCAGATCCGGATGTTCCCAACCGGATTCGGTAGTCCGTTCCCAGTCGCCGGACGAACGTGAGGGAGCCGCCCCCGGCAGGGTTGGCCAACGTAACATGCCTCGGCTACGGTGCGTCAATTGGCGCCGCCGGAGAAGAGTCTGAGTTTTTTATGAGGATGCAACTGCCTGTTTATGTGTAATTTAGACGAATACTTCTCGGTGTCACTGGGGGTTTTGCACCCAAGTAAATGACGAATTGCCAAGCATCCAATGGGCAGGATAAACTCAGTAGCCATGGCGCGGTGGCATTCCCCCTGATTTTTCTACTGCCGAAACATGAGCGCCTGAAGGGCTGGTTNNACGGCGTACGAACCTTCGGCCCCTTCACCTTCGATGCCGACGGCGGTGAACTCTCCCGCGACGGGTACCGCGTCCGGCTTCAACCCCAACCGGCCCTCGTGTTGGCCATCCTGACCGACCAGCCGGGAAAGCTCGTCCCTCGCGAAGAGATTTATCGCGCGGTTTGGGGAGAAGACACTCACGTTGATTTTGAACAATCGCTGAACTACTGCATTCGCCAGATTCGCGCCGCGCTGCGCGACGACGCGACCGATCCCCAGTATCTCGAGACCGTACCCAAGCGTGGCTACCGTTTCTTAGCCTCGGTAGAAATCTCAAACGGAAACGGATCGCAGCCCGGTACTCGCATCGAACTGCGAGTCGACGGTGGCACCGTTGCTGAAGCTCCGCCCGGAGAAGTTGCATTCCATGTTGGCCGCCGGACCCGCTGGAAATTTCTGCTCTTGCCAGTGGTGACGTTGGCGCTCCTGGCGGCGTCCGCAGTGGTATGGATGAGTCATCGCCGTCAGGCCCTTCCTCTTCGCGCCAGCGATACGGTCCTGATCGCCGACTTTGAAAACCAGACCGGAGATCCCCGTTTCGATGACGCCTTGCTGACCGCATTCACCGTCAGTATCGGCCAGTCTCGCTTTGTGAACGTATTTCCTCGGAGCCGCATCGAATCGGTGTTGAAGCGCATGGGAAGGTCCGGCAGCGAGCGCACGACAGTTCCGCTGGCGCGGGAAATCTGCACTCGCGAAAATATCCGCGGCTTGATCGCTAACACCATCACGCGGACCGGTCAGCAATTCGAGTTGACGGCGGAGTTGATCGACCCGGAAACCGGAGCTACGGTGCGCTCTTATAAAGAGCGTTCGTATGGCGAAGATCATATTCTGGAGGCGGTCGATTCCATCGCCGGCCGCGTGCGCGCCGATCTCGGCGAATCGCTCCAGGAAATCCAGAAGGCCGACCAGCCTCTGCCGCAGGTCACGACCAGTTCTCTGACCGCCTTGAAGGAATACGCCAGCGCCTCGTCGCTCTGGACGCATACGAAATACGATGACGCGGTAGCCCTCTATAAAGCCGCGATCGAAATCGATCCGAAGTTCGCCATGGCGCACGCCGCCTTGGGGCGTGCCTATGCCAGTTATATCTATTACCAGACGGACCTCGCGCGAAAGGAATATGAAACTGCGCTCGCTCTTCCGTCGCGCCTGACGGAGCGCGAAAGGATGGTCATCCAAACCCACGAAGCGATCGACCTCGATCACATGGAGGACGCGGATCGCTTGTGCCGTTCCTATCTGGCCACGTATCCCGAGGACTGGAGCATGCTCAAGGACTACGCCTCGTTGTTGCGCCGGCACGGGCGTCAGTTGGAATCGATCGAGCAACATAAGCGCATCCTGGCCATCGCTCCCGACGATGCTCACACCTGGATCGAAATGGCCACCGCATACAAAGGTCTGGGGAATTTTTCCGCTGCGGTGCAAGCCTACGACCACGCTTTTCAGATCGAGCCCAATTGGCTGGTCTCCGGCAATATTAACCGGGAATATGGGATGGCGCTGGTCGGAAACGGGGAGGAGCAGAAGGCGGTTTCTGTTTTCTCCGACCTTCTCGAAAAACCGGATAGGCGTTCGGACGGTCTGCGTTCCATGGGTATGCTCGACCTCTTTCATGGCAGATACTCCGGCGCGCAAGGCCGTTTTGAAGAGGCTCTCCAGGTCGACGAGAACGGTCACAGCGTCTTCGGCGCAGCGCGCACCCACTTTTTCTTGGCGGTGGTCGCCGAGGAGCGGGGAGACAGTCAGACGCGTCTCGCACAACTCGACGACGCCGTGGCCAACCTCAAGACCATGGGGCCCAAGGTTGTGTGGGGCTCGGTCGTCGGTCAGGAATATGTCCGCGCCGGCGCACTTACGAAGGCAGTCAAGTTAGCGGAGTTCATCACCCCTTTGACGGATGCGCACGACTCCGAGCAGCAGGGCTACGTGCACCTGCTACACGGAGCCATCGCCGCAGAAAAAGGAGATACAGGTAAAGCCGTCGCCGAATTGTCCACCCTGACCGATCCTAAGTACGGATCATCCGTGAACGGTCTGGCAGTGGCGGCGGTTGCTGATGCGTATCAGCGGGCGGGTAATCGGGAGCAAGCCATCGTCTGGTATGAAAAGCTTTCTGCTCCCCTCGGCCCCTTGGCATTCTGGGAGCCGCAACAACGGTGGGCCTTTGCCCGGTACCAACTGGCGGAGGACTATCAAGAGCTTGGACAAACTGACAAAGCACGACAAACGCTCGCCACGCTGCTGAATTTGTGGAAGGATGCCGACGCTAGTCTTTCGTTGCGAAGAGCTGCCTTGCAGTTGCAGTCCAGGTTAGTGCAATAACCTTTTAACTGCTGCCTAATTGCAGAAGCTATTACAACCCACACCTTAACCCATACCAGTTTGACCAGTTTGACATCGTGAGCCGCTGTTGAGAAAAGTTTAGGGGTTGGGGGTACATGTCGTCGCCTCGTTGAATGGAAGGTGTAAACGGGCCGACCAGCCAACAGCGTGTACCAACCGTCACGGCTGCCTAGATTCGTAGTTCAGATCGGAGCGGGTTCAGCGAGTAACTGCGTTCCGTCAGCGAACATCCCGGAATGGCCGCCGCCGAGTTGGCAGCCCGAAGGCCTCAAGAAGCCGTAGCTGTTGATAAATCGCCTCACTGACAATG
>PMXH01000190.1 GCA_003165855.1 Acidobacteriaceae bacterium
TCGAATTGTTTGCGCAGGCGAAGGGGGATGACGACCTGACCCTTCGTCGTGAACCATACGGTTTCGAGCTTCTCAGTTGTACTCATACGTCACAGTATGACATGGCTTATAAAGTCCGTCAATATGTAGGAAGTAGGCTTATCGCTTTGCGGGAGGAATATGACAGAAATATCAAACGCGCTTGGCCAGAGCGGGATTCCACGGACGAAAGGCTCGCCCATCTTTTCGCCGCCGCGACTGGCGCTACAAACGCAAAAGCCCCGAGATTGACTCGAGGCTTCTGCACNNCCCTTCGGCAAGCTCAGGGCAAGCTGTGGGCTGCATTCTTTCGCCGCTTCGCGGCTGAGCGGGACTGCGGAAATGCCTTGCGAGGCCGTCGGGGGTGCGGTGGGGGGATCCCTTCGGCAGGCTCAGAGCAGGCTCTTCGACTCCGCATTTGCTTTCGCTCTGCGAGATCTAATGCTCCGCTCAGGATGACTTTGACTTGGTTTCAATCCACCGTCCTCACATCGTCGGGCAGCATGAGGACGAACATGCACGTGCCGGTTGCGGTGGAGCAGGAAAGGATGCCGCGGCGGAGGATTTTTACTGGAGTGTCGTCCGGGAAGGTGACGCGGTATTCGGCGGTGCGGAGGGCGTCGGTGAAGACTTTGAGTTTTTCGTCGCCGCTGGCGAACTTTACGGCTTCCACGGTGGCGGCAGAACCTTTGCCGCGACTCAGGAGAACGAAGAAATCGGCGCTGCCGGTTTCTTTTGCGACTTTACCCAGGTCGATAGTGCGTAACTGCTGCAAGTCTTCTTTGTATTTCGCCACCGTGGCGTCTACCTTGGTGTCGCCGCCGGTGAGTGAGGCCAGGCGGCCGCGGGTTTCGGGGTCAGGACGCAGCGCGCTCAGGGAAAGCGCGTAGGTGCGCAGGGCAAGATTTTTGTCGCCACGCTTTTCGTAAATCTGCCCGAGATGGTCGCCGACCTCGCCGTGGTGGCCGAGTCCCCAGGCGGCGGCGACGTATTTTTCGGCCTGATCCAGATTGCCTTCGCCGAAATAGACCCAGCCCAGCGTGTCCCAATAGGCGATGAGCGAGGACACCAGAGGCAACTCCTGCGGCGTGAGCCGGTCGAGCGTGACGTTGCGGAGCGCGGCGGTTGTGGCCGAAACTGCCGACTCGGCGTACTGCTGGGCGCGGTCCAGATGAGACTTCTTCAGCGAAAGCTGATAGGCGATGTTGTTCCATACCGTCGGCGTGGCGGAAAGCTCGACCGCGTGGTCGAAGGTAGCCAGGGCTTTGTCATCCTGGCCCAGGTTTAGATAGGCATCGCCGAGACTGACTTGGAGCTCCGCATTGTCTGGGGTGAGAGACGCGGCTTTTTCCAACTCCGGCGCGGCCAGGTCGTACTTGTGCCACTCGGAATACATCGCACCCAGGCCAGCGTGGGAGAACTTGTCGAGGGGATTGATCTCGATTTGTTTGTTGAAGGCGGTCACTGCCTCGTCATACTTGCGCTCCTGCCAGTAGGCGCGGCCCAGGGCGTTGTAGGCGTACTCGTCGTAAGGATTGATTTCGATCTGCTTGTGGAGCGCAGCGATGGCGTCGTCATTCTGGCGTAACCCCAGATATGCTCCGCCGAGAAAATTCCAAACGTACTTATTCTTGGGATCCACTTCGGTAGCGCGCTTGAGAAGTTGGATCGCCAGAGGCAGATTGCCGGCGGCCACGGCAGCCCGCCCGCTTTCTACTAGATCGTCCACCTTCATATCGGCGGGCGGGGTGGGCGTGCCCGCGACCGTGTTCTCGACGGAAAGAAACTGACCCAGGTCGGAGGTGACGGCGCGGCGGAAAGCTTGATAATCGGTGGCGCGCGGCGCGGGGAGCTCGTCCTGACGCAGCGTAAGCGTCCTTGAGGCCGTGAATGTGGTTCCTTCCAGTTTGTAAGTGGCCTGGTACTCCGCGTAGTCGCGCTTCACGGAAAACGCTAGCGGGGCGTGAGCGGTGTATTTGGCGGGCAGCTCAAGCTTGATCTTGTAGACGTAGTCCGCTTTGGGACCGAGTTTCAGGGGCTCGGCGTCGCCGTCGTTGTCGTCATCGGCATTGCTGAGGTCCGGCAGATTGAACTGGCAGAGCGGCAGGATGAGGTCGGATTTCTTCTTCGACCAATCCAGAAAGTTCGGGCGGGCGACGTCGTAAGACATGGTGAACGGCTCGCGGGTCGCGGCGGGATCGCTGATCTTCAAGTTAGTGACCTCGCCACCCATGCCGGAGTTGACATTCTCGACAACACGCTGCCATTGCGCCTCGGGAACGCGGCGGAAGACCGAGCGCAGCAGGAGCTCTTCATCGCCGCGGAAGGTGTAGTGAACATGCGCTTCTAGTTTTCCGATGTCGTTTACTTTGCCATCGACTTCGGAAATCTCGCTATCGGGCATGGGTGTGTCGGCGGGCGTCTCCTCCAGGTGCGGAGTGCCGCCGTTGGCGGGAATGACCAGCGCCAGCTTGTGGCGCAGAGTGTAGGCAAGCAGGCGGAAAGGGGCCACCTCGCTGGTCGTGTCCATCCAAACTTCTTCGTGGGGCGTCGTCATGGGCAGCATCGTGATGACGTGATCGAACTGCGCAGGCGAAGGCACATCGGGATCGAGCTTGCGGCTGGAGTTAATGAGCACCGAAGATGCATGCATTCCCTCGGCCTCGAGCAGGGAGGCCAGCAGGGTGTGCTTGTCCTTGCAGTCGCCGTANNGCGACGAAGTCGTAGAGGGCCTGAACCTTGTCCAAGTCGGTGTCGAGACCTTTGGTGAGTTCCTGCGCCTTTGCACGAACTTCCGGTGAGGGCGCGCGCCGGTCTTTTTCGAGGCTGGCATACCAGCGACCAATCTGTTCCCAGCTGACGAATGTGGTTAGCTGAACATCAGGGCGCTCCTCATCCGCTCTCTTCTTTCTTCTCTTCTTTTCTTTGTCCTTATCGTCTTTGTCCTTGGTGGGGTCTTCGCGTTCCAGGTGAGAACTGGTCCAATGATAGAGGCGGCGTCCGTTCTCCTCGGAGATCTTCGGATCCATGCCCGGCTTGTTCTTCAGCTTGAGTGGGCGATCGGAGGGAACATCCACGTCGAGTTCTTCATCGAGCATGATGTTGTTCTTGTCGAAATCGTAATCCGTCCAGAATTCTTTCGGAGCCAGCGGGGTGTGAATCACCGTGACCATGTCGTATTCGAGGGTTTCGCCGGGACGCAGGCCGGGGACGGTAATGTGCTTCTGGCGGTAGTCGGTGTAGACCGGAGCTTGCTGCTCCAGGGGTGCGCTCAGATCCTGCACTGCGTCGTCGCCGGCCTTTACTACGGTGCCATCGGCCTTGACCACGCGGACGTAGGCGATCTCGACTCGCTCGTTGGCCGAGTTGTAGCCTACTTGAATCTGCCCCCACTGCTGGACTCCGGCCTCGCTCTGCACTTTGATGCGAGCGACGGTTTCCTTGCGGCCGGTGCCATCGCTTTCAAAGCGGTAGCGCGAGCGGTACTGCTCGATGACAAACGCCTCCTGGGAATAGTCGTGCTTAGGGTTTTCGGGCTTGGAGGCGGAAGCATCGGCAGGCTTTGCGGCGCTGGACTTCGCTCCACTGTCCGCTTTCGCGGGAACGGCTGNNCGGAGTTGCCGACTGCCCCGATTGTGCGGGGACGGTAACGGGTGCGGCCAAGGTGAAAGCGAAAAGGAGCGAGACAAGAAGACTACGCATAGGTTAATAGTAAGGCCTGCGGCGTGTGTATCCCAAGGCCAGAGGTCACGGAAGTGTCTCTTGCGGGATTAGCGCCGGGTTGACCAAGCTTATGCGCGCGAGGGGGATCAGGGGTCTTTCGTATGACGTTTGTGACTAAGATCACATTTCTATGTTCACCAAGTCACAAAACCGTAGTAGAATCGCGGCTTAGATAGTCTTGCCCGGCCGCGACGCTGGGCAGGCGTGACGCATGTACTTGCGCCACGATCTCTCCGTCGGAGGTCTTGCATGGAAGATCGGGCCCCTGTCGTCTCTCCTTCTTATTCTCAGCCGTCGGCCTCAGGTAAGCAGCGCGAAGGCCGCGGCGCCTGGGTTCTCACCGCCTACGGAATCTCCGGGCTGGCTCTTTTCGCAGTCCTCGCCTATTTCTTCTCGGACTTTATCGCTCACTAGTGAGTGCATGGCAGCGACGAGCGGGCGTGCGCGTCCGCGGCAGGGGAAAAGTGTATTTGAAGTGTTCGGAGGCTTGAACAGGCGGTCCTCGTCCTCCGGCCTCGCTTTTGGACGTGTTACAATGAGCCGCCTTAGAGGTTGCTGCTTCGCGAGGAACCCGGCGTTTCCCCACAGCTGAAGAAACTCTAGTAAGGAGATAGCGCAAGAACCCGTGGCCAAGAACCCCACGTCCGCTGCCGCGCCCATTACCTACGCCGATGCCGGTGTGGACATCGACCGCGCCAACCGCACCAAGCAGCGCATTAAATATCTGGCACACAAGACCTTTACCCGCGGCGTGCTCAGCGAGATTGGCGGGTTCGGTGGCCTCTTCGCCGTGGACAAAGCCAAGTGGTTGGACCCCGTACTGGTCTCGAGCGTCGACGGGGTGGGAACGAAGCTCAAGATTGCGTTTGAAATGGGGCTGCATTCCACGATTGGGGCAGACCTAGTGAACCACTGCGTCAACGACATCGCGGTGCAAGGCGCCGCGCCGCTGTTTTTTATGGACTATCTGGCGACGGGAAAGCTGGAACCCACGATTGCCGAGAAAGTGGTGGAAGGCATTGCCGATGCCTGCAAGCACAATGGCTGCGCGCTGATCGGCGGCGAGACCGCGGAGATGCCGGGCTTTTATCCCGATGGCGAGTACGATCTGGCGGGATTTATCGTGGGCGTGGTGGAGCGTGACCGCATCATCACTGGCAAGGACGTGCAGATTGGCGATGTTGTGCTGGGACTGCCTTCGAACGGCCTGCACACCAATGGATATTCGCTGGCCCGCAAACTGCTGTTCGAAGTGGCGCACTACTCGCCCGACGACTACGTCAACGAGATCAAGAATAAAGTCGGCAATGAGCTGATGCGCACGCACAAGAGCTATTGGCCGGCGCTGAGAAAGCTGATGGACGCGCAATGCGTTTCCGCGCTGGCGCACATCACCGGAGGAGGCATCACCGAAAACCTTCCGCGCGTGCTGCCGCGGGGAACGGCAGCCGTGATCGAGCTCGGCTCCTGGCCGGTGCTGCCCCTGTTCGAGCACCTGCGGCAACTTGGGAATGTTCCGCAGGACGAAATGCTGCGCACTTTCAACATGGGCCTCGGTATGCTGCTAGTGGTTCCCCTGGCGAAATTCAAGAAGGCGCAGACCGTGCTCGAACGCGTGGGAGAAAAGGCGTATACCGTCGGCCGCATCGTGAAGGGCGAGCGCAAGGTGATTTACAGCTAGAATCAAGAGCACACCCACCACGGAGGCACCCTTCGGCTTCGCTCAGGGCAGGCTCCGATACGGAGGAGAGTCTTAGGGCTGGTCATGCCTCGACCCCGCAGCGGTTGTGCCCCACTTGAATTTTCAATTTCGTGATTTCTCCGTGCCTCCGTGGTGGATTATGATTTGAGCGCGCATGAAATCTCTAGGCATTCTTCTCTCCGGACGTGGGTCGAATTTCGTCGCCATCGCCGACAGCATCGAAGCGGGCCGCATCGCGGATGCGCGCATTGCCGTCGTCATCTCCAACAAAGCGGACGCACCGGGCATCGCCACAGCGCGCCAGCGCGGACTGAATGCGCTCGTGATTCCATCGAAAGGTAAGCCGCGGGAAGAGCACGATCGTGAAGTTGTCGCCGCGCTTAAGCAGCACGATGTCGATCTCGTCTGCCTTGCGGGATACATGCGCCTGCTCTCGCCCTGGTTCGTACAGCAGTTTCGGGCAAGAATTCTCAACATCCATCCTTCATTGCTGCCATC
>PMXH01000506.1 GCA_003165855.1 Acidobacteriaceae bacterium
ATGAGGTCCTTGCCGGTGCCGCTCTCGCCCTGAATAAGGATGGTAGTGGCCTCGCTGGCCGCAACTTTGCGGACGAAGTTCATGAGCTCGGTCATCTTGGATGAGACGCTCACCACGCTGTCATAACCGGCGCTCCGGCGCACCTCACTGCGCAGGCTCTGGACCTCGGTGCGCAGGCTGGTGGCCTCAAGCGCGTTCTTGATGGTCACGTGAAGCTCGTCGAAATCGACGGGCTTACCCACGAAGTCGTAAGCTCCGAGCTTGAGCGCAGCTTTGACGTCGTCTAGTTGCGGATCGGCGGTGATCATGATGACGGCGCGCGCGTCGCCGTTTTTCTTGAGCTGTTCCAGCACCTCGATGCCGGTGAGTCCAGGCATACGCACATCGAGAAGCACCAGATCGGGTGATTCGTGTTGCGCCAGTTGGAGCGCAGGTCCGCCGTCATCGGCCTCGATCACGCGGTATCCCCATTCCTCGCACTTCTGGCGCAAGGACCAGCGCACCAGGCGTTCGTCGTCCACGATCATGATTTTCTCGGCAGGCATCGGTGTTTAATTTACTACGAATGGAGGTGGTGTGCCTCGCTGGCTTGTCTGCAGGAGGCAAGCGCATCTGAGTCGCGCCGGGCCGGACTAGCGGGCAGAATCCCCCTTATGCAGCACGCCGCGAACCACAGATAGAGATTAGGTGGACAGAATCCTAGGAAGCGGCGGTCTGAGCGGCGGGCATATGAAATGGCAACAGCACAGTGAACTCGCTGCCCTTTCCCACGACGCTGCTGACTTCGATGCGGCCATGGTGCTCTTCCACGATGCGGCGGGCAAGAGAAAGTCCCAGACCGGTGCCATTGCCCTTGGTGGTGTAGAAAGGCCGGAAAATGTTGGAGATGTGCTGCGGAGCGATACCACGACCGGTGTCGCTGACAAGCAGGCTGGCGTAATTATCTTGCGCGCCGATCTCGACGCACACCGTGCCAGCCCCGTCCAAAGCCTGAACCGCATTCAGGAGCAGATTCAGAAGCACCTGGTGAATCTGATCGCTGTCGTGCTCGACTTCCGGCAGATTGAGCGCCTTTTGCAGTTCGATCTTGATGGGTTTTGAAAACACCTGCTGGCGAGCCAGCATGACGGCGTGTTCCGCGGTTGTGTTGAGGTCGCTCTGGCGAATCTGCGGCGGATGGGGCCGCGCGGTTTCCAGAAGATCGGTCAAGGTGCGATTGATGCGCGCGATTTCCTGGCGAACGTCTTTTACCACTAACCGCGCAGGGCTAGTGGAAGGTAGATCGCGGCCGACGATTTCGATGACTCCCGCGATTCCGGCCAGCGGATTGCGAATCTCATGCGCCAAGCCCGCGGCCAATTCGCCGAGCGTTGCCATGTGTTCGGCACGGGACATCTGGGTGCGATGCAGGAGCTCAATCTCTTCCCGGCTCTCGCGCAACTGCTGCATCATGTGGTTGAAGTTGCGGCCCAGGTCGCCGATTTCGTCATTGCGCCCAGCGAAGCTGACAGACACGTTCAGGTTACCTTCACTCACCAGCGCGATTTTCTCCTGCAATTCGACCATGGGCCGTTGAATCAAATAGGCAAGCATCAACATGGAGACGGCACAGATGGCGACTGCTCCCGCTCCCGCCACGATCAGCACCGCGTGGCGGTCTGGGTCCCGCAAAGACACGGTCGCGAGTGTGAAGAGGATCAGTCCTGCCAGCAGCACGAACCCTACCGGCAAAATTGCCTTGAGCTGCCAATTCACGCGTACGGAACTCAGGCGGAACTCTTCTTCCTGAGTCGCGCGGAGTGTCTCCAGTCGCGCAATCGCGTTGCCCGGCGGCTGAGGGGCGTCAGGCATATGCGTGTAGTCCAGGCAGGAGATAAGTCACACCGAAGAAGGTGAACATCACTACGGCGAAGCCAAGAATGGCGAAGTAAGCGGCGCGCCGGCCCCGCCATCCTCGAGTAATGCGCATGTGCAAGTAGCCGGCATACACCAACCAGGTAATCGCCGCCCAGGTTTCTTTTGGATCCCAGCTCCAATAAGAGCCCCAGGTGCGATTCGCCCAGTAGGCGCCCGCCGCGATCATCAGGGTGAGTAAGGGAAATGCGATCGCGATGGTCTTGTAGGTAATGCGGTCGAGTTCGTCGGCACTGGGCAACATGCGCTCCAGATCTTCGCGCCTCCACAGCAGTAACAGGTACAGCAGCGACACAAAGATTCCGCCCACGATGCCGGAGAGAATGAATGGGCTGGCTGAGAGATTTGTAGGGAACAAACCTTCCGCATCGAGCGAACCGTACAGACCACTCCGCGCCCGCCACACAAAGAAAACGAGCGCCAGCACCTGCAGGAGAATGCTGAGGAACACCGCTCGATTCGCCATGGTGAGAAATCCGTCATCCTGAGTCTTGCGCCAGATCAAATAGAGAACCAGAGGAGCGGCCACCGCCGCCAACACCAGAACCAGCAACCAACCGAGATCGGGAATCACAACGAAAAGCCGCACGCCCCTGGAGAGGAAGACTTCCGACTTTTCTTCGGGGTTCCACGCGATCACGCTGAGTCCTCCCCATTTTTCAAACCGGGTCAGGACGCCGAGATACGTGGCGACGGTAAACAAGCTGGTCGCGGCTAGAAAGGTTTCGGTTTTCATCTTGTCCTGGATGAGGAACATCATGGCCAGGGCGAAGCTGAGAGCACATGCCGCATAGGCCAGCATGGCGAGCGTAACGTGGACGTGCAGCCAGGTCGATTGCAGCGCCGGCACGAGGGGGTGAACTTCCGTCCGCAGCAACTGCATGAGCACGACGCCCACAATCGCCACCGGCATGGTCACGGTGCCGATGACCTTCACTCCAAATTTCTTCTCCGCGATCAGGGTAAGTACGGCGAGCGTCCACACGAACATCAGCAGCATTTCATAGATGCTCGAGAAGGGCGGATGTCCAGCTTCATACCAGCGATGCGCGATGGCGCCGGTATTGGCCAGCAGCCCGGCCCATGTGGCCAGCGAGGCGTAGCGAACGTAAGCCGGCAGGCCGGTGATGCCGAATGCGAGGTAGAGCGTAGCCGCCCCCGAATAGAAAATGAGTGTGGCATAGAGCAGGTTGGATTCGTTCAGCAGATGGCCGCTCTTGACCACGTTCAGAAATGCCATNNGAGTTCCGACTTGATTTGTTCCACCAGCTTTTGAAAACGCTGCTCAAAAACATCTTTGTTTTTATTCGCGGTTCCGCCAATCCAAAGCATCCGTTGGCCACGGGCATCGCGCACCGGCACGGCCCACACCCGCGCGTGGACAAAATAGAAGACCAAGGCCAGGCCAAAACCCATAACGATTACACCCGCCCATACTGACCACTGCCCTGGTTCATGCGAAACCTCCAGGCCGGTGAAGTAAGCCATCTGCACGTCTTTGCCTTCGAATGCGTAGGGCGAAGACGCGTTCTGCTCGATGCCTTCGATCGGAGGTAGCCAGAAGTTTACGGCTTGACCTGACTTCCTGGATTCCACCACCAGATGAGCCGCTGGGTTTTCCAAGTCGTTAGAGCGCGCATACACCTGACCGTCGCGCACCACGTAGTCG
>PMXH01000236.1 GCA_003165855.1 Acidobacteriaceae bacterium
CCGTGGGTGCAGGCCATGGCGAAGGAGTTTCGGCTGGCGATACGTCCCGATGCCCGCCCCGAAGCCGGACACTTCTACCGCTCCGATCATTTCAGCCTGGCCCGCGTAGGCATTCCATCGTTTTCGATCAACGAAGGGATGAAGTTCAAAGGTCACNNAGTACCATCCCGAGATGGATTTCGTCGGTGATGCAGCGATGGCGCGTTTCGGTTTCGCTCTCGGCTGGGAAGCGGCAAGCTTCACTCGTCTCATCGGCTGGCAAAAGGGTGATGAGTTCGAGGCGGCGAGACTCAAGAGCCAGTAGCGGCCGGTTAGTCTTTGATTTCAACTTCCTGTCCGGTTGCTTTGCCCAATGCACGCAGGTAAGAGTCCATGGCGCGGGTATGCCCAAGAACAAAACGCGACATGAACCGGAACACCGGATTATAGACTTGACCGTCTTCGGTAATCCGGACGACGGTGCCTTCGCCGTTCGGCTGCAGCGAGTACGTCCATGTGCCGGAGTAGGGCAGGTTCTCGGTGGCGATGCGGCGCTTTAATGACCTGGCAGGTACGCGATCCAACAGCTCATAGGTGATGATTTCACCGCCGCGCGTGGTTTCGCGCATCAACTCACGGCCATTGGCGTCAGGAACAGCTTCGTAACGAAGAACGTCTGGCCGCCAATTTTGCGGGCCCGCGATTAGGGAAAAGAGATGTTCAGGCGTCGCCCGGTAAGACGCGCTGCGCGATGCAACATGCCGTTTCGGCAGCAACGAACCCGTCACGAGAACAACAAGGATCAGCAGGACAATCCCTGCCGCCGCAATCAGCACAATTCTCATTCGTCACGNNTCGTTGGCGAAGCATGATCCTAGCGAATTTCGCCATGCGCTCGATGCCTCGCAGTGCGGTTTCCAATTCTCCGGCCGGCATTGAGCGAAACATCCCTCTGACCAGTTCTGGGTCAAGAACGGTATTTTGTTCCTTGACCCGGACTCCGGTTGGCGTCAAGGTCAGGCCGACACGTCGTGCGTCGTTCTTGTCCCGGCTGCTTGCGATGTATCCCCCGCGCACCAATCGTGCGACCGTTATGCTCATCGTCGACCGGCCCACTCCCATATGTTCGGCCAGCTTTGACAGGGTTATCGCGCGCGTAGCATGCAAATGATTCAGGACGCTGGCTTGGTGTTCGGTGACGGCTTTCCCGGCTTCGTCCTCCCGTACGTGCTGACGATGGCAGGCGAGAAAGATGGCTGGGTAGGCATCCAGGAGACGTCTGATTCGCGAGTCCAACATACGCGGCAGACTGCGGCAAAAGGTTTGATTTGTCAAACAAAAAATGTCTTGTGCAAGCTGGGAAGCGGCACGCTTGACGCGTCATCGGATGGCAGAAGGGTGATGAGTTCGAGGCGGCGAGACTCAAGAGCCAGTAGCCCGTACCTACTACCGAGTACCGGGACAGAACCTTATTTAGCTGGACAAGGCGCTCCCGCCGCCTGCCACTGCTTTACCTTCGCGGTAAACTCGTCGTGCAGTATAGGAACGGGAGTTCGACCTTCACCAGGATTCCAGCCCCACATCACCAGCTTATCTTCCGTTAAGTGCTCGACAAGTTGATCGAGGTTGCGGTTTCTGTTTTGCTTTGGATCCTTGATCGATTCGCAAAGCTGCGCGTCGGTCAGCCCTTGCCAGATCATGGGCATGCTCGGAGGCGGCAAGCGCCAGCCCGGTGCACCCGGTGGCAAGTGCGAGCCCGCAAGATTGTGGTCCTGGTGGCAAGTATTGCATTTTTCTGACGTCACTCCGAACCCGACGGGACCGCGCCGGACGTTCATGGTGTGCGGATGCCCGTCATCGCCTTGCCGTGGATAATCTCCCTGCGAATGGCAGTTCATGCAGCGGGGATGTCGAAGCACGGGCACAAGCGCGGTGAAGAGCGCTCCATCGTCGCTGGCTGCAGGGGCAGCAACCTTAGGCGCGTCCGGTGGTTCCGCCGCAGCTACCGATCGAGCGAACCAGAGCGCCCCGGCGAATCCCAACACAATCAGGCTCGCCAGGCACAAGCGAACTGCGATGTACCAGCGCTTCATACAGCCTCCGTCATACGGATAGGCAACCGGCGGATTCGCTTTCCGGTCGCGGCGAACACAGCATTGGCAATGGCCGGCGCGGCACACGGAACCCCTGGTTCTCCGATCCCGCCGGACTTCTCATTGTTTTCCACGATGTAGGTCTCGATCTCTGGACACTCATTCATCCGCATCACCGGAAAAGTGTGGAAGTTAGTTTGCCGCAGGCGCCCACTCTCGAAAGTAAGCTCCTGGAAGAGCGCCGCCGACGCGCCGAAGATCGCCCCTCCTTCGGTCTGCGCCGCGATAATGCCAGGATTAACGTACTGGCCGCAATCGATCGCGCATACCATGCGGTGGACCCGGATCTTGCCCTCTGTCACGGACACTTCAGCCACATGGGCGGAGTAGCTTTCAAACGCAAAGTGTACGGCGATTCCCCGCCCCATGCCCTTCGGCAGAGGCTTCCCCCATCCTGCTTTTTGCGCGGCGAGATCAAGAACGCCCAGATGTCGAGGCTGCTTCAGCAAGAGTTGCCGCCGGAACTGGTAGGGATCTTTCTGTGCAAGACCCGCAAGTTCATCCACGAAACACTCAACCGCAAACGCGGTGTGCGAGTGTCCCACGGAACGCAGCCACTGAACTGGCACATTGACTTCAGCTTGATGCGACTCCACTGTCACGTTCGGGATTGCGTACGGAAGATCGTCAACGCCTTCGACGGATGCGGGATCGTATTCTTTACCCTTCATCATCATCGCGGCGAATGGCGTCCCCGCCATGATCGATTGGCCCACCAGGCGCGATCTCCAACTCACCGCATTGCCACCAGCGTCAACCCCGCCCTCGATGGCATGCAAAAATGCCGGACGATACCAACCGCCAGCCATGTCGTCCTCACGCGTCCAGATCACCTTGACCGGAGCTCCTGCCGCTTTGGCGACATGGACGGCCTCCACCACAAAGTCTGACTGCGGATTCGCCCGGCGTCCGAAACCTCCTCCCAGGAAAGTGGTATGAAGCTGGACTTTCTCGTTCGGCAGTCCGGCAACTTTCGCGGCGTTGGCGCGATCGACAGTCTGGAATTGTGAACCAGTCCAGACCTCGCAAGAGTCCGCGCGCAAGTCTACTACGCAGTTCAGTGGCTCCATCATCAGGTGTGAGAGGTAGGGAACTTCGTAGACTGCTTCGATCTTCTTTGCTGCGCTGGCCAGCGCACCCGCGGCATCGCCATCCTTCCGCACGCTCTTGCCGGGCGATTTCGCGCGTTCGCGAAAGTCCTGCATCATCGGACCTGTGCTGAAGCTAGCCATGCTGCCTTCGTCCCAATTCACACGAAGAGCGTCTCGCGCTGTCTTGGCTTGCCAAAAAGAGTCCGCAATCACCGCGACGCCCGCGGGAACCTCCACAACCTTGCGCACTCCCGGCATCGAACGCGCCCGCGAATCGTCAAAGCTCTTCAGCTTCGCCCCGAAGATGGGAGGGCGCGCAATCACAGCGGTGAGCATGCCCGGCAATTGCACATCGATTCCGAAGACAGCTTTGCCGTTCAACTTTTCGGGCGTGTCGAGACGCTTGATCGGCTTGCCAATCAATTTGAATGTCTTTGGATCTTTCAGCTGCACATGCGCTGGCGGTGTCAGTTTTGCCGCAGCGCTAACCAGTTGCCCGTAAGTCAGCTTGTCATTGGAGCCGTGAAACACAGCCCCCGAATCAGTNNGAGCTTCCTCCTGTCATTTGCATGCCGAAAGCCGGATGGTTGTACTTAGGGTCGACCGGAGCCGGCTCGAAGCCGACCTTGGTCCAATCGGCATCGAGTTCCTCCGCCAGCAGCATAGGCAGCGACGTGTAGACGCCCTGGCCCATCTCTGAGTGATTCACAATCACCGTAACGCGTTCATCGGTTCCAATTCGCACAAAGGCGTTCGGCATAAACACATCCACGGATGCCTGTTGCGCGGATGCCAGCGTGCTGATTCCCGGAAAGCGAAAGCCGATCAGCAGTCCGCCGCTTGCCGCGATCGAAAACTTTAAGAAATCACGCCGCTCCACCCGCGTGCTCGCGCCCGCCCGACCCACCTTTCCGGCGATCATTTTTCGGCCGATCATCGGGCACCTCCCTTTGCCACCATCTCGGCGGCGCGGTGGATTGCCCTCCGAATGCGGGGATATGTTCCACAGCGACAAATATTGCCTGTCATGGCCTCGTCAATGTCTTCATCGGTAGGGCTTGGTTTATCACGCAACAGCACCGCGGCACTCATCAGTTGTCCCGATTGGCAATAGCCGCACTGAGGGACGTCCTCTTCCAGCCATGCGCGTTGCAGCGGGTTACTTAAATCCGGCGAGAGCCCCTCGATTGTCGTCACCGATTTTCCAGCAGCCCGCGATACCGGCGCGACACACGAACGCACCGCCTCACCATTAATATGCACCGTGCACGCGCCGCATTGCGACATCCCGCAACCGTACTTCGTTCCGGTGAGACCGAGCTGCTCGCGGATGACCCAGAGCAGTGGAGTGGAAGGATCGGCGTCAACCTCGACGCGTTTACCGTTTACCGAGAAGCCAAGCATTTTAACTCTCCTGGTTTTTCCTGGGTTAGGACGTTAGACGCCAGACCACCCTGCAGCGACGCAGTGGATTTTACAGGGTCTAGCTTTACGGGGCTAGAAGGACAACGTCGCGGCCGCATTTCCTTAGCCCACCTCTTGCAGTCAGAATGCCGGAGGTTAGCGAGATAACCTACGTAACTTTAAGCCGCTATGCCGCCTGTGCTAGCCTCGATATGTACATGTGTAATCAGTAACTTCCAAGAATCCTAAGCCATTTCATATATGCCTCGATTTCCTATTTTCCGTTTGGGCAAGGAGCCAGAGAAGCCGGCTTTGCCGGAACTGGTTGCGGCTGTGCCATCGATTGCGCTCGAAGGCCTGGCCGTCGGTGTCGATAACCTGCGGCACGACGTGGCGCTGAGCCCACGCTTCGTGGACGCGGCGCGGGCGCAGATCATGCGCTTGATTGTGCGCCACGGCGAATTGGAAGGACTGTTGGCGGCAGAAGCTCCGCAGAAAACGCAGGGGCCGTCGTGGATGAGAAACGCCGCCGCCGGGACAACTCGCAGTCCGGTTCGCGGATCGGCGGATCCGTCTGACTGGAAGCCGCTGCTGACCGAACTGCATCTCGCGGCGCTGAATCGTGCCAAGAAAGAAGAAAAGATTTCCGTCGACCTCTTGGCCCGGCTGGCTGTGACCAAGTTCCTCCGCACCGAGATGCACCAGCAGTTCGCGCAAGTGCTGGAGCGTTGCCGCGTTCTGCTCAAGAGTTACGAAGGCATACGGCAGGGCAAGGCCGTGGAGTATCGCGAGCGTGTCGCCAGCTTTCAGGTGCGCAAGAAAATCATTCTGCGCAAGACCGGGCAGGAACTCTTCGAGACCTTGCGTGCCATCGAGAAGGAAACCCTCGCGCGTACCCGGCGGTCGTTTTTTGGAGAGCCCGGGGTTGCCGAATCAAAAGCCGCCGAATCAAAAGCTGGCGAGTCGAAAGCCGGCGAGTCCAGAGTCAACGAATCGAAGACTACAGGGTCGGGCACCGCCGGTCTGGGCAGCTACGGCCTGTTCGTGAACCGCCTTGCGTTTTCCGAAGATGGCCGCGACGATTACCTCTGTGCCGAGCACTACGTCATGCTGGGTAACTGGGATCGCGATCCCGATCGCTATCCCCGCCTACAGGACGTGGTCTGGGGTTTCATTCGATCGCTGTACGGCGACGAGACGACGACCGAAACCATCGATTCCTGGCTGTGCGCTAGGGAAAATGCGCGTGCGCTGGTGGGTACGGGAACGCCCGACGATTCCACCGCGGAAGGTGTGGCGCAGCAGGAGCGGCTGGCCAAGTGGGTGCGACTGCTCGAGGACGAGCAGGTGATGGAGTGCGTGATTGCCTCATACAACACCGTGCCCTTGCTGGGCGAGTACGCGCCTCGAATCAATCCGCAACAGTTGAAGAATGCCCTGATCTCGCGTCCCGAATGCGACCGCGTCGAGCGCATGATTCAGGAGCACGGCAAGCTCTCTCCTAACAGCCTGTACGCGGCGGTGGCCAAGGTCGCCGGTTGCCGGGGTGCGGAGCGGGCCAAGGTCGCGGCCCGGTTCTTGCAGGACTTCTCTCACTATCATCGCGATCTCCGGCGGCTGGAGACGCTGAATGCCGTGCTCGACTCGGTGAACGTGGTTGCCACCGAGAAGCTGCGCGAGCTTTCCCGCATGAACGGGACGCTTTACGAATTCCTGTTGCCCGATGAACAGCAGCAGCCGGAGGAAGAACGCGTCCTGCGGCACGTCGTGCTCAAAGCTGACGTGCGCGACTCCACACGCCTCACGCGCACTCTGATGGAAAAGGGGCTCAATCCCGCGTCCTACTTCAGCCTGAACTTTTACGATCCGGTAAACAAGCTGCTCGGCAAGTACGGGGCCCAGAAGGTCTTTCTCGAGGGCGATGCCATCATTCTCGCCATCCTCGAACGCGAAGGCGAGCCTGGACTGGCGGTGAGCCGGGCCTGCGTGCTGGCCCGCGAGATCATCGAAATCGTACGCGGCTACAACGAACTGATGCAGCGTTCGGCGATGCCGGAACTCGAGTTGGGCGTGGGCATCACCTTGCAGGAATCGGCGCCGCTCTATCTGATGG
The DNA here is from genome assembly GCA_003165855.1 of Acidobacteriaceae bacterium. Taxonomy (GTDB): domain Bacteria; phylum Acidobacteriota; class Terriglobia; order Terriglobales; family Acidobacteriaceae; genus Sulfotelmatobacter. Next base: position 6,741 of record PMXH01000236.1, read on the forward strand.
ATGGCGAGCGCCAGATCATGATCTCCGAAGCTCTCAACGAAAGTGACCGCCTTTCATCCTGCAATAAGCGCGCCCGCAAGGTAATGGAATCGCAGGCCGGCCCGTTCCACGTGTATGTGTTCCAGGCCGCGGGCGCCGACCCGAGTGCAGAGCAAGTGGCGAATCAATCGGTAAATCCCGAGGATTCCATCCTCAGCTACAACCTCGGCGGCATTCGCATGAACGAAGCGGCGTTCCGCAAGTTGGAGCAGGAGATTTCCCTGGTGCCGCTCGCGGTGAAGCTGCCGCCTTCCATGGCGTCCGACAAGGGAGAATACCGTCTCTCCAGCGCGACCGTTCCGGTCGACCGCGACATCTTCCGCAAAATCGTCGTCCGTGAAAGCAGGATTCCGCGCATCAATCCGGCGGATTTCTCGGTGCAAGGCTGGACTGACCAGACCTACTACGAAATCTGCACCGATCCCGCAATCTACGCTGCGTTGGAAAAGAAGAAAGCTGCGAAGGCTTAGGGACTGTCTCGGCTCGACCGGAGGCTCAGCGTCTTTTTTTCTCACGCGGGCTTTCGCGCGGCCAACTCGCGGTCATCCGGAAGTAATTCTCTTCATTCATTACGCATCAAGCGAAACCGACGGCGCGGAAGTATTATTTAGGTCAAGGAGCAGGCAGCCGTGACCACCCGTCAACCCAAAGTTCAAAATCAACTCGGCCGAGCCGCAGTGCAGATCTTTGCCGCCAATGATCGCATGAACCAGATTCTTATCGAACATCTTGNNCCCTGCCGCCTGGAAAGCGAAAACGACAGGCAAACCCGGGGGCAAGACCCGCACGATTGCGGCGATCTTCACCCACATGCACAACGTCCGCTGCAAGTGGGTCAGGCTTACAGCGCCGCATCTGAAAGTTCCACGACAGCTCAACCGTGCGAACTGCACGCCACAGCAGGCTCGTGCGGGATTGGCCGAGAGCGCCGCTCGCTGCGCCGAGATGCTCGCGGAAGCGCTCGGCGGTGAGGGCCGCGTCGAGAAGTTTCTCCGAGACGGCTGGGCTCGGCCTTGGCCGGTGGGCCCGGAGATGCTGTGCTACATGCTGGCTCACGAAGCCCACCATCGCGGNNCGGGGTATCCCCCCTCCCCCCCTAATCTTTCGAATCATCGACTCATGTTTCGGCCCGCAAAATCTAGATGTCAAAGAACTTAGATATCAACATCCGTGAAACAAAGGACTTAGAGGGTGACGGTTTGCTGTGTAGCCGACCGTCACTGCCTCGGCCATCTTCGCTCATTTGAATTGGGAGGCAAGGTTGGATGTCACGTGTGCTTGTGGAAATTCGTGGGGTTACGGCGTGGGCGACTA
>PMXH01000246.1 GCA_003165855.1 Acidobacteriaceae bacterium
GCGCTGTGCGCCTAAGCCCTGCCGCGTGGGCGAAGAATGGGAGGTCATAGACGTAGCTGAGTTTCAACACCTGCGGACGATTGAAATCGGAGATTCCGCGCGAAGCGTTGATCGTACTCTCATCGTTGAAGGCGGTGTTGTTGGCTGTGTTGCCGGTCGAGGTCGCATCGATGTTTTTGGAAAATGTGTACGCTGCCTGAATGTAGCCGCGCTCCCAGCGCCGGGATATCGTGGCTTGGAGAGAGTGGTAAATCGAGTACGCGTCGTTGGCGAAGATTTGATAACCCGAGTAGCCGTTCAGGCCCGGCGTGGGGGTGCGTGCGATGGCATTCGAAAACGTGTTGTTGGTGATTTGGTAGGTGTTGCCGCTGGTGTCTGTCACCGTGAATGGATTAGCTGGGGTGGCATTGACCGATTGAATAGCGTCCCGTGTTTCGCGGAGGTGCGTGCCCTTGGACCCGACGTAGCCCACTTCCAGCACCCACTTGCGGCCCAGATCGCGCTGCACGGTGAAGTTCCATTGCTGCGTGTTGGGGACCACGAAGTGCCGCGGAACTTCCAGCAGGAACAAATTCTGCGTGGAGTTTACGCCCGGCCCGCCGGTGCAGGCGTAAGTCCCATCCCCCGTGGGAGTGTTAGGGGTGAAGCTAATGAGTTGGGCCAGGCACGGCAGCCATGCGCCTGACAACTGTCCAGCGGCAGGCACCGCGTTGGAATTCGTGGCCGGGGTACCAGTAAAGAAATCAGACATGGTGAACCCGGGCGTCTGTCCAAAGAACACAATGGGGATGAACGGTGATTGAAAGCTAAGCTGGTCGACTGCTCCGACATCTTCTCGAACGTAGAAAATACCGTACCCGCCGCGAACGGTTGTGTTGTGATGGCCTAGAACATCCCAAGCAAATCCCACGCGCGGGCCAATACCGGTGGAGACGCTATTCTTGAAAGTTGATCCGGCGGCATTTCCAGTCAGACCGGGAACACCCAGCTTGTTGACACAGCTAGGATAGATGAAAGGATATTGGCCGGACTTGGTGAGGTCTGATTCCATGTTGCCGATGTGGCAGGCATTGTCAGTCCAAGCGCCGAAGAACTCGGTACGCAGGCCGAGATTCAGAGTCAGGTTCTGAGAGGCTTTCCAGTCGTCCTGAACAAACACGGCGGAGTTCTTCTGCCGGTAGTTGTGGTTATAGACGCCGCCGCCGCCGAAGCTGAATTCCGGAGAGCCTTGCAGGAAATTTGCAAAATCGGTGACGCCGGAATCGCCAAAATAAAGCTGTCCGTTAAACACCTGCGGGAACTGCTTATTGAGACTGACCGGCGTGAACTCGCCACCAAACCGCCAGTTGTGTTTCCCTCTGACCCATCCCAGAGTCTCTATGAAATTAAAGTTGTTCTGCGCCTGGAACTGATTGGCTTGCGGCGTAGGACCGAACTGAAAGCCGGAACTGACGAAAGTAAATTTGTAAATGCTGTCCGTGAGATTGCTGGTGGGGCGGGTAATGTCGGCTTGGCTGGCGGTGACGGGCGGTACGTTAATATCGCTGTTATTGATACGAACAAAGCCGAGGCGAAAATCATTCACCAGGCTCGGGGAGAAAACGTGAGTCTCGGTAAGGGAGAAGACCCGATCTTTGACCGGAAGCAGGTAAGGAAAGTTAAGATCTCCGCTGCTGATGCTGCCGCCGAGGGAGGCTTGCAGGCCGCCTGCGCCGAAGGGCACGTCCGACTGGAAGTTCTGAAAGAAGAATCGCACGGAAAGCTTGTCGTTGGAGTTACGGAACTCGCGATCCCAGGTCGCGGTGAATTGATTGTCCGTATAAGTGCCGGGGATACTGGTGGTAAACGGGACGACAGTACCGGCATTGGTGCCGCTCGGAACGTTAGGCAGGGGGTAGAGATAGCCATTGGCCGCCGCGCCAAATTGATTGCTTTGAAACGCGATCAGCGATGCCGCGACCGGATCGACACTCGCGATGCCAAAAGCCGACTCCAAGTTAGCCACCCCGGCGGGACCACGGTCCGCCGCAGGAATATAGGGGATGAGCGTGCTGATGATCGTTCCCGGAGAATCTCCGCTGCGTTGGCGCGTTCCCGAATAGTTGACGAAGAAGAAACCGAGTTTCCCGCCGCTGCCGATCGGGCCGCCCAGATCGCCGCCGAAAATGTTCTGCTGAACCACCGGCCTCGATTCGCCCGCCTGGTTGAGGAAGTACTCGTTGGCATCCAGCACGGTGTTGCGGAAGAATTCGTAGGCCTCGCCGTGGAAGCTGTTGGCGCCCGTCTTCAGAATAGCGTTAATGTTGCCGCCTCCATTGCGGCCCTGGGTGGCGTCGTAGAGGGAGGTTTGCACCTTGAATTCCTGAATCACCGCGGGATTCGGCAACGGGGTCGTCGTCAGCTCGGCGACGTTGTAGTCGGTTGCACTGATGCCTTCGATCAGATAGTTGTTGTTGTCTTCGCGCTGGCCGTTCACTTCGATACGAACGTTGCCGCGTCCCAACTGAGAGGCAGCATTCAATTCGCCTTGCGCGCCGCTCGACAAGGTAAGCAACTGTTGGAAGTTCTGCGTGGCCAGCGGCAGGTTCTTGATGGTGCTCGATTCAATCGCCTGCCCCGTCGTGGCATCGGTAGTATCAACTTGCTGCACTTCCGCCTGCACTTCCACCTGCTGTTGCACCGCCTGGGTCTTGAGTTTTGCGATCAGGCGCGTGGTCTCGGTGACCCGCACGGCGATATCTCGAAAGGTAGAGTCGGCGAACCCAGCAGCGTGAACACTTACCGTGTACGGGCCAGCCGGCAGAAGCGGGGCGGTAAACGAACCGTCGGCGCCGGAAGTCACGCTGCGCTCCAGCACGCCTGTTTCCTGGTTGGTAATGCGCACCTGGGCGTTGGCTACGACTGCGCCGCTGGGGTCTTGTATGGTGCCCGTCATCGCGCCCGTCGCTCCGCCTTGGGCGAAGGCTTGGGCGGCGAATGCAATTGCGAGAAAACTAATCCAGATCAACCTACCTTGTAGCTTCAGCATTGCTTCTCCCTGGGTTCGAAAGTGAAATCCTGGTTGCTACTGAATTGTGGGTTAGACGGGCAGACAGGCAGATCGACAACAGAAGAGAGCGCGCAGCCAGTGTCGTGCGCTCAGGCGCAGCAGTGGGCTGCGGGAATACAAAGGTGATCGCTTGAGGTTAGCTATCGCCATCGGGTATACGTTTCCGGCAGAGTGCCCTGACTCTGGATTGCGGAAGAATACTGAAAGAGGGGGGCGGTTGGCAATAGCAAATGCTGCAGGCGAACAGAACGATTCGGCCGATGTGGTCTCCGTATGCTGTCCCTCGGTCATGTTTTCTCGAGAAGCGGCGGAGGGATTGAGCTTTCAACTCCTGGAGTCCGCGCTATGGCTCCTGGGGGGCGAACCGGCACGAGGAGGTGCGGACTCAGTACCTTCCCGCATGATGCGGCGAAGAGCGGTTACCAGCTCGGGTCCGGCCGAGCGCAGTTCGTCGTGGTGATGCAGGGCGAGTTCGCCGAGGATCTTCTCTCCTTTGGGGGTAAGCGCGAGCAAGACCTCGCGGCGATCGTCCTGGGCGCGGGTGCGATGGACGAATCCTCCCGTTTCCAGACGGTTGATCAGTTCCACGGCGCTGTGGTGGCGGATTTGCATGCGGTTGGCTAACTCCCGAATCCGCGGGCGCACACTCGGCGGCATGCCCTTGATCGCCAGCATGAGTTGATACTGGCCGCGCTCCAGGCCTGCCTCCTTAATTACCTGCTCGCTGAAGTGGAGGAAGCGGCGGATCTGGTAACGGAACTCCGCCAACGCCTGGTAATCGGATAAGGTGAGCTTCTTCATGCCCGCTGATCGTACGGTGCAGCGATTCAGTACGATTCCATAGTATATCGTATACCGATATACAGCGAAAACTGGAACAACTCACGCCCGCGCCGGCACTGGTCTCTTTGCCCGACTCCGTTTAGAATCCTTTGTCCCACTCTCGACGACATCGACAGGAGGTATCCGCCTTGATTCCGCGTTACACCCGCCCGGAGATGGGCCGCATCTGGAACGACGAGAACCGTTTTCGTACCTGGCTCGCTGTGGAAGTCGCCGCTACCGAGACTTTGGCCGAGATCGGCATGGTCCCAAAGAAGGCGGCTAAGGCAATCCGCGAACGCGCCGATTTTCGGGTGGAGCGCATCCACGAGATCGAAGCTGAGGTGCGCCACGATGTGATTGCCTTTACTACCGCAGTGGCCGAAATCGTCGGTCCGGACGCGCGTTGGTTTCATTACGGCCTCACGTCAAACGACGTGGTCGACACGGCACAGGCTTTGCTGATCAAGCAGGCGTCCGCGCTTATTTCGCAGGATCTGGAACGACTGGCGGAGGTGCTCGAACGGCGCGCGTGGGAGTTTAAAGATACGCCAATGGTGGGGCGAACGCATGGCATCCACGCCGAACCCATCACGTTCGGATTCAAGCTGGCCAACTGGTATTCGGAGACGCAGCGCAATATCGCACGCTTCACGGCAGCGGCTGAGGATATGAGGGTGGGAAAGTTCTCTGGCGCGGTGGGAATTTTTGCCCACCTCACGCCAGAGATCGAAGAGAAGATTTGCGCGCGCCTGGGTCTGAAGGCGGCGGCGGTGTCATCGCAGGTAATCCAGCGCGACCGTCATGCGCACTATCTCGCTACCTTGGCGGTGATTGCTTCAACCCTGGACAAGATCGCGACCGAAATCCGCCATCTGCAGCGTACCGAGGTGCGCGAGGCCGAAGAGTTTTTCAGCGAAAAGCAGAAGGGTTCTTCCGCGATGCCGCACAAGCGGAATCCCGTGACCTGCGAGCAGATCAGCGGTCTGGCGCGGGTTGTGCGCGGGAACGCACAGGCGGGATTTGAAAATGTTGCCTTGTGGCACGAGCGCGACATCTCGCACTCTTCGGCCGAGCGTGTGATTCTGCCAGACTCGACAACGTTGGTCGATTATCTGTTGAGCAAAACTGCCAACCTGATTGAAACGATGTTCGTTTATCCCGAGCGTATGCGGGCCAACCTGGAGAGCACGCATGGCCTGATCTTCAGTGGCCAACTCCTGCTCGACCTGGTGGAGCACGGAGTTTCCCGTGAAGACGCCTACCGCGCCGTGCAAGCGCATGCGATGCGGGCGTGGAAGGAAGATTTGAATTTCCAAGAGTTGGTGCTGGCAGATAAGGAGATTACAGGAAAAGTTCCCCGCAAACAGATTGAGCATGCCTTCGACCTTG
>PMXH01000433.1:0-7971 GCA_003165855.1 Acidobacteriaceae bacterium
CATTTCCAGCTGAGGCGGGACAGAATCAGCTTCTTGGTTTCCCTCTGAAGCAGTTCTACTACCCATAGATCTTTGCTCTTGCGAGCGAGCGCGGCTTTTGCCTTGACCCGATCAATCAGATCCTGAGGACAATTGTGGATATGGAAGGTCGGGTTTTTGTCTTCCTCAGCCATGGGGTGTGGAAAAAGGGACTTGCAGTCCCACGGATTTGTGGTAAGGTAGCGGTGAACAAACGGTCCAAACAGTCCATTTGTTCGCGCGCCGAAATACGATACCTCTCGCTCTGGTATCTTAGAAGTACCGAGATAGTAAACAGTTATTCGGTGTGAAGATGTGGAGTTTGGCAAGAGACTTCAGGCCACTCACTGATTACCACTTGAAGGCCGTGGTGATCGGTACTAGACTTTGGCGTTTGGCCGACGATGAATCGTCTGGCGCGATGTTCTTTTGAGGCGGCGAGAGTGGGAGTCGAACCCACAGAACCCCGGCTAGGGAGTTGTCAGATTATAAGTCTGCTGGGCTTGCCACATGCCCAATCTCGCCGACAAAAGCAAAGGGCCTCAAGTCGTGGTCTTGGACACCGCAACTTGAGGGGTTCAGAGCGGGTGCTAGGTTTTGGAAGCCTAGTACCCAGCGGGTGCGCATCGGCTAAGGTACTCACCCGATTGAAAATATAGTATCGTTCTTCTGAACAATTGCAAGAGGAAATGTTTTATAGGATGGCGGAACCCGCGAATTTACTATGATTTGCGGTGTGGATTTCAAGTGACAAAAAAGGTACTTACCAAAAAACAGCCGCCCCTGAGGGTCAAGAAGTCTGACTTTGACCGTGTACTAGGTAAGCTGATTCAATCCCCGCCTGTGCAGCGCAATCAATCCAAGTAACAAGCGGTTTCTGCGTCCCGGCAGGGAACTCTATTTGTCTACTTTCGTGTACCGATTGTCCACAGCCCCTATGTTCATCCGTCACAGACTTCGCTCCGTCTCCCGTGAGATAAACGCTCCGGTAAGGCGGAGGGCCGAGGGGCTACTTGTAAAGATGGCCCTCTGCTCCGCCGATCCCCCATTGTGGCGGACGGGCAGGGAACGTAGACCAAGGGGAAGTGCGTCCCTACGGGGTCGCGTAGCGTCCCTGCCCTTCGTTCTTAACTTCCGCACAGCTCGCGCATGTATGAGCAAGCGACCCGACCAAGCCGCCCGAGAACTCAAGAGACTTAAGCTAGAAATGCAGCTCGCCGAAGAACGCATAGCCGAAACACGCCGGGCCGTGGAACAACTTCTACAGCACGCCAGAGCAGTATCCGAGATGAGCATTAAGCGCACGTCAAGGATCGTAGGCATAAACTACTTCTCACTGTAGAACGCCCCGCGCCAGAGAACATCACTTCGGCGCTGGCACTCGCTTCGCCAGTTCCTCAAGGTAGCTTGCGGCATCGTCTCTATTTAGTTTCATGGGACTGTTCGCTGCCAGCGCAAATTGTTGTTCCTGAATCTTGTCTTTAGGCGTGATCTCTCGCGCAGGAATCCGTTGAAGCAACTCTTTCCGTATAAAATCCGCAGTCGCAATAGTTCCTTTCAGCTTCTCTTGATATTCCTTGTCTGCTTCGGCGTACTTGACCTGCCAACTATCCTTTATGCGCTTAATGCCCTCTGGAGTAGGGGCGACATTCTTCACATTGACTTCCACATAGTCCATGAGATGTTCATCCTCATGAAGATGTAGATCCTGCTGCTTAACGGAATACGCCAGTTGCCAGCCTCGCAACTGCTCTGCGACTTGGGGAGTCATCGTCATGGCGAGCAATTCGCGCTGGAGATTATCTGCCTGAGTTTGAGCGGCTTGCGCTTTGCTTTGCAGATCGGCGACTTGACGTGGATCGTTCTTGTGAATTGTTTGCATCAGGCTCGTTCGCATTCCCGAGAGATCAGACGACAGCGAGGCGATCTGAGCATATGCAACCTGAAACGCCGACAGCACGCTACTCATCCGATCATCTAGCGTTGATCTCACATCCCGAACGTCCTGTCTCGCTTCCCGAACGTCCTTTCGTGCTTGCACAGTTTCCGCCCTATCGGCCTCAGATTGCCGTACCTCCATATAGCGGAGTCCTAGTCCAAAACCAATGTACATAACGGCGACGATCCCGAATACAATCCAGTGTTTTCGTCGCTCTGGTGCTGGCAATTGAGTCTCCGTTACAGCCGATGAAATAAAAATAAGAATCCCGCCTATAACTTCGTATCCATACGCCAACCAATGCATATCGACACTCCTTCATCAGTCAAGGTTCTGACAGCCTTGACGATGGAGGCCATTTTACGCCCTCTCTGTGTCAAATGCATAGTCATCGTCAAGGTCGTTATACCCAAGGGGCTGTGGAAATCTTTTTCTTGTTAGCGTATTGCTATAGGCACCGTGCTATACTCCAAGCTATGAAATTTCGAGTGCTGCAAGACAACCTGCGCGAAACTCTTTGGGAGCGCATCGAGGAAGGTGACCTGACTGGCCTTCGCCTGGCACAACAGACAGGATTCAAGCAGGCTCATATCTCCAACTTCCTGAATCGGAAGCGCGGCCTCAGCCTTGAGGGCATGGACCGGGTTCTGGCGGTGCAGCATCTTTCAGTGCTCGATCTTCTCGATCCCTCCGAGGTCAACAAGCGGGCCTCAATCCTGCCTCCCAGCGACGACGAGTTCCAGAACGTCCTCCTGACCGACGGCGCTGTTGCCGCTACCCAGCCCCTCATTACCAGCATGAACGTCAAAGAAATCCTGAAATTCAAGAAAAGCTTTCTGAAGAAGCTCAAAGCGGAAACCGAAGGCGACCGCGAGCAGTGGGAACGCTTCGTGATGATCAAAGTAGACGCGCATGAGGGCATGAGCATGTATCCCCGCCTTCTGCCCGGAGCCGTGCTCCTGATCGACCGCCACTACAACTCACTCAAGCCCTACCGTAAGGGCGAGTTCAACATGTACGCGGTCCTCAAAAACGAAAGTTGCACCGTGAAGTATGTCGAAACCGCCGGTAATCACCTGATCCTGCGCCCGCACAACCAGGCCTATCCCATCGAAGTCGTAACCATGGAAGATGGCAAGTCCGCCTCCGACTACATCGTCGGCCGCGTCTGCCATGTGGGAATCGAAACCTAAGAGCAGTTGCCAGTAGCCAGTCAACTCGAAACAGTTGTTCTTACTGGTCACTGAGCACTGGCCACTGCTAGTCCGCATTCAGGCTGTCGAACATCTTCCAGAGCTTGTCCGCGGTGGCGCGATAAATCACGTAACCGCTGCCCGCATCTGTAGTCTCGCGAAACAGCAACTCCCCGCGACCGTCCCCGTCTGCATCTACCGCGTCAATCAATTCCAGTTGCGGCGTCACATCAAGGTGAAACTTGTCCGTCACTCCCGAATATAGTTTGCGAAGGTTGCCGTAGATGTCGGTCCGAACCACCAGCGCGATGCTATAGGAGTCCGGCGCTACGGCCGCTCCCGGCGCGGCTGGAAGATGCGCTTCCGCGCTCAGGATGATCACCGGCTGGTTGTTCACCCAGACATCGAACGCGTGAAACTGAATGTTCTCAAACACCGGCTGCGCCTGCTTTGCCGCCGCCTTTCGGCCTGCAGCGGGCGGCTTGGCCGGAATGCGATTCTTGACCAGCGCGCTGGCGTACGCCCGAACTTCATCTCCCGCGAGGGCCAGCATCTGGTTGCGCCGCTCTTCCTCTTCACCCGTCTTCCAGAAGAACTTGTACGATTGCGGACGCGGCCCACCCGCATCGGAAATTGCCGGCACCAGCGGAACCGGCCCCGCGGTGGCGACAGTCGCACTCGCTGGCAACTCAGCTTTGCCCGCCTTTGGCGCAGCTTCCTCCTCTTGCGGCGCGCGCTGCGTGGGTATGCCCCGCCGCAGCGTGGGGCGATAGTAGTCTTCCCCTGTCTGGCCTGATGATGTTTGACTCGGCAACGCCGGAGCTGGCGCCGTCTGGCCCTGCTGCATCGTCGTTTGCCCCTTCGCACCTTGATCCGCGGACCCCGAAGTTGCCGGAGCAGAAGGCTTTTGCGCGTCCTGCCCGGAAGACTTCCCCGCAGACGACCCGCTCGCCGGTTGCGTGGACCCAGAAGACGCGGTTCCGGCAGGTTTCTCGGATGCTCCCGCTCCGGCGGGAGCCGCAGTGCTGGGAGCCGTAGTTCCGGAACCCGCAGCGGTACCCGGATTGCCCGCCGCGCGCTTCGATGCGTCTTTCCTGGTCAGTCGCGGCGGGGCATCGCTATCGCTACTACCCAGACCCACAGGCACGTCTTCCGCCTTGCGCTTAGTCTTCGGTGCCTCCGTTCCATTCGGCAAGTAAGACCCTGTCCCCACCCACGGATGCAGGCTGCCGGCCCCCTTGCTGTGCAGCGCTCCATTCACCGTGAACAGGCCTTGCGAATCGCCGCCCTGCTCCGCCTCATAGACCGTGCCCGATTCCAGCGCCATCGGCACCGGATCTGCCTTGTAGGCGCTGGCATCGTAGAACCTGCCGTCAATCAGAATGGCGATGGGCACTAGCGTCCCTTTGCCGCCATTAAACTGCAAAACTCCCACGGCCCGTGGATCTTTTCCCTTTTTCTTCTTTTTTTCCGGAGGCTTCTCTTGTGGACCCTCCTCCGGCCGCTTAAGTTCCGGTCTTCCCCCTTGCGCCGCGCTTCGCGGAACGGCCAACGCGAAAAGAAACAGAATCACCATGACGGCTGACCCTAATCTGCGGTATAAGAACTTTCTGGACATAAGTCGTTCCCTACTCCGCGTTGCCAGCGCTAAGTTCGTGGACGCCGTCTTCAACCCTGGGTAGTCGGTCAGTTTGATTGTCATCCTGAGCAAGCGTTTTTGCGCAGCGAAGGATCCGGGCGAGCCGCGCGNNTCGCGCGTCTGGCTCGCTTCCTTGCCAAACTGACCCACTACCCAACCCTGACTTCCTTGGAAATGAGGCTCTCATGAATATCAAGATCAATGATAAAGCCCCCGAGTTCACTTTGCAGGACGAGAACGGAAACGAAGTCTCGCTGAAAAGTCTGCGGGGCAAAGTGGTGGTGCTCTATTTCTATCCTCGCGCGGATACTCCCGGATGCACCATTGAGGCCTGCGAGTTTCGCGACACNNGAAAAGAACATGTACGGCAAGAAAGTCATGGGCATCGTCCGGACCACCTTCATCATCGGCCCCGATGGCAAAATCCAGCACATCTTTCCCAAAGTAAAAGCGGAAGGCCATGCGGGAGAAGTCCTGGCTTACCTCAAAGAATCAGCGAAAGGTGCCGCGTAGGGAAAGCAGAAGTCAGAATGCAGAAATTAAACCGGAAGCGCGTCCTGACCTCCGGTTTTACTTCTGCATTCTGACCTCTGACTTCTGACTTCCTCCTGAACCCTTGTCTACCTCTCGTCCACTTCGGTCCATTCGCCCACTCCACCGCGCCTTCTTCGCCCGCAATCCACGCCGCGTGGCTCGAGAACTTCTCGGCAAGGTGCTGGTGCGGGACGGCGGAAAGCTGCGCCTGGCAGCCCGCATCGTCGAAGTCGAGGCTTATCTGGGGCAGAATGATCCCGCGTCCCACTCCGCCGTCGGCAAGACCGCGCGCACTGCAGTCCTGTTCGGACCGCCCGGATACGCCTATGTTTACTTCATCTACGGCAATCACTATTGCCTCAACGTGTCGTGCGAACCCGAGGGAAAGGCCGGAGGAGTTCTTTTCCGCGGGCTCGAGCCGCTTGCGGGCATCGAGGAGATGGCGCGAGCGCGACGAATCCTGCTGCAAGGCCCTCGCGATCTTCCTCGACTCACCAGCGGTCCGGGACGTCTGGCCGAAGCCTTCGGCATCACTCGCGCTCGCGATAACGGCTGCGATCTCACCTCACCCAAGTCCGGGTTGTGGATTGGAGACGATGGCTTTCCCCCGGGAAAGATAGAAATCACTCCGCGCATCGGCATCAGCAAAGCGACCGACCGCCGGTTGCGTTACATCCTCGCCGGAAACCCGTTCGTTTCCGGTAGAAAAACGCCCGCCAGAGACTAAAGACTCGCCGGGGACTTGACAAATAGGTGTACACTGTCCCTCGGGTCAAGTGCGAGAAAACCCGCTCTGCTCAAGGCATTTGACCGAACTGCCGCCAGTTTCCGGATGGATCAAAGATCGACGATCGACGAATCACGATCGACGAATGACGATTCGACGAATAGTGATCAATCCACGGAGATCGGCGAATACATCGTACGTTTTCTCGCCGCATCCCCCCGGCGAAACGAATCATCTAACCAAATAGGAGTTCCTTTGCGCCGCTCCGCTGCATTCCGCGCTTTGATCGTCAACGTGGTGATTCTAGGCGCGAATCTGCCAGCGTTCTCTCGACCGCTGGATACCACACCGCTCCGGTCCCAAGCGACTGCCGCTCCTTCCAACATCGTGATCGGTTTCGTGGGTGGTTTCGTCGGCCACGACAACCCGCACCACCGCCCGGTTCAACTCGCGCAGCAGATTCAACGATCCGTTCCCAAGGACACCTACGTCCGTGTTTTTGAAAATCGGCGAAGAAAGCGAGCCTACGACGACGTCGTTCGATTGCTCGATACCAACCACGATGGCGTTCTTTCCGCGGAAGAAAAAGCTCGCGCCAGAATCATCCTCTTTGGCCACAGTTGGGGAGCCGCTGCCGTGGTCTTGCTGGCCCGCGACCTGCGGCGCGAAGGCGTACCGGTTTTGCTGACCGTGCAGGTGGATAGCGTCGCCAAAGTGTGGCAGAACGATTCTGTCATCCCCGACAACGTCGCCCAAGCCGTGAATTATTATCAGTCGCAAGGCATCGTCCACGGCAGGTCTCACATCACGGCCGCCGATCCCGCAAAGACTCAAATCCTGGGAAATTACCGCATGGATTACAAGAAAGATCCGGTTGACTGCCCGCAAGCTTCCTGGGCGGATCGCTTCTTCACTCCCGGCCACATGCAAAGCGAGTGCGATCCAAACCTCTGGTCGCAGATCGAAAACATGGTACGGCAGCGGCTAGCCTCTTTCGAAACTTCGGCGAGCACTTCCGCAGCGGCTTCGGCTGAGGTCCAACCGCAACGCTAAAGTTTGCTGATTCCGAAACCTGTCATCCCGAGCGAAGCGAGGGACCCTGGTGTTCGCCTGCTGCGGTAATTCCCGTGGCTCGCAAGAACCAAGGTCCATCGCTTCGCTCGGGATGACAAGATCAGTCGCGCGACTTGGGAAGCACCAGGTTATCGATCAACCGCGTCGTGCCTACGACTGCGGCCACCGCCACCAGCGCCCCTCCAGCAACGTTCTCAACTCGATCCAGGCTGTCTGAACCTACAATTTCGAAATAATCGAGGCGGACCGATTTCTCTGCCGTAACTTCCTCACGACCCGCAGTCATCAACCTTGCCGCGTCGCGTTCCCCTGCTTCCCAGCATTCTTGCACCCGCATCAGCGCACGATGCAACACCAGCGCCTGTTTTCTCTGTAGCGGATCGAGATAAGCGTTGCGCGAACTCATGGCCAGCCCGTCCAAATCTCGCACGATCGGACACGCAACAATTTCCACGGGAAAATTCAGGTCGCGCACCATGCGGCGAAGGATTGCCACCTGCGCCGCGTCCTTCTGCCCGAAGAAAGCCGCATCCGGCTCTACGATGTGAAACAGCTTGGCCACGACAGTTGTGACCCCGCGAAAATGTCCCGGCCGCGAACGCCCGTCCAGCTTGTCACTCAGCCCTTCCACCGTCACCCACGTCACGGCGCCCGCCGGATACATTTCTTCCACCGATGGCGCGAACAGCAACTCCACCCCTTCTTTTTCCAGCAAAGCTCGATCCCGTTCGAATGCCCGCGGATATTTTCCCAGGTCTTCGTTGGGTCCAAACTGTGTGGGATTCACAAAGATCGACGCTGCCACAACATCGCAGCCAGCCCTCGCCGCCCGCACCAGCGACAAGTG
>PMXH01000433.1:8009-11309 GCA_003165855.1 Acidobacteriaceae bacterium
GCCCCCGACAATGCCGCGGCTTCTTCGAATCGCGATCTTCTCCGCTTCGGAAGCGGCCGGCTTCTCGTCCACCAGGATCGCCACCGCGGGCCCGTAAGGCCATGCCGACGCGGGCAACCGCGCCAGAGCCTTCAACACTTCTTCCGGCTTCAGNNCCCACCGCATCCGGACGGATGACGAGATACGGATTGCTCCACTGCCTGGTCTCTTTCAGCGCCGGGTATTTCGCCGGATCGGCGGCGGCAATGGCCTGTAGGACACTGGCTGCATCCGGCGGTGGTGGCGCGCTCTGCCGAGAGCAGCCCGCAAAAGCGACGCTCATCGTCAGAACAAATATCAAACCGGCTCGCGGGCACCCGCGGCCGCCGGTGCAAGAACTCACCGCACCACCATCGGAACGTCCGTCTTCACCGCCCAAACCAGCGCAACCACCCACCCAATCAACGTCCATCCCAAGAAAAAGTTCAGCAGCACAATCCCGGCGATATCCCGCTTGCTGCGGGCAAGNNACGGAGGCACAGAGACACAGAGATAAATAGCGCCAGAGAGCTGCAGATTGATCCCACAAGAAACTTAGTATTTCTCCGTGTCTCTGTGCCTCCGTGGTGAATCCTGCGTTTACTTCCGCATCGCCCGCTTCCGCGCCAGCACGGTTTCCAGCCCGGCCTTCGTCTCTCTCGGCAGATGGTAGGACTCCTCATCCGACGGATACTGCAGCGACTTCACGTCCGTTCGAAACGCCTGCACCGCATTGCCGATCAGCGCGGCTGCATCGCCGTAGCGCCGCACAAACTTTGCCGGCGGCCCAAACGTCAAATTCAAAATGTCATGGATCACCAGCACCTGGCCGTCGCACTCCGGACCAGCTCCAATCCCGATCGTCGGCACCCCCACCTCCGCCGTAATCATCGCCGCCACTTCGCGCGGAATACCTTCAAGAAATAGGCAGGCCACGCCCGCATGGTCAAGCGCCACGGCGTCGTGCATGAGTTGCTCGATCCCGCTGAGATTCTTTCCCTGCACCTTGTAGCCGCCCATCACGTTGACCGACTGCGGCGTCAACCCGATGTGGCCGGCCACGGGAATCTCGGCGTCAATAATGCGGCGGATCAAATCTGCCCGCTTTTCCCCGCCCTCGATCTTCACCACTTCCGCGCCGCCTTCTTTCACGAAGCGCGTGGCATTGTCGACGGCGGTCTTGGCGTCGATCTGATAAGACCCGTACGGCATGTCGGCCAGCAGCAGCGCATGCTTCACCCCGCGGCGCACCGCCTTCACGTGATGCATCATCTCGTCCATCGTGACCGAGAGCGTGTTCTCATAGCCGAGCATCGCCTGGGCAAGCGAATCGCCCACCAGGATTATCTCGATCCCCGCCTCATCTACCAGGCGCGCCGTGGCGTAGTCGTAAGCGGTGAGACAAGTAATGGGTTCGTGCCGGAGTTTTTGTTCCCGCAGAGATGCGGTGGTGACCTTGTGGCGGAGTTCGTCCAGGGAACGCCCGCTGATCGGGGTGAGACTCATCATTTCCTCCAGTGCCCCTCCGGCCCGGCCGGATAGAGCCTGTACGCATCTTCGTGGATGCTTGCGCTATTGTAGCCGGAAGCCCGTCGTTCGTCGATAGTCGTTTGCGGATCTTGGTCCTTACCGCTTTCGCCGTACATTCCCCCCAAGCCACGCCCGATACCCAGCTTCATCAAGCGTGCCGGCTGCGAGGGACATGACGGCCTGCGCGGCATCCTCCTCGCTGGACTTGAGTTCAAAACGGTTAAGTTCGAGAAAAAGAACGCCAATCACAAAGCCAGCGCGCTTGTTTCCGTCGACGAAAAGATGATTGCGCACTACATCCGCGGTATAGAGGGCCGCCATTCCGAGGATGTCAGGAAAGTCGGCGTAAGCATAGTCATGGCGCGGCCGCGCCAGAGCGGACTCAAGAAGCCCTTGATTGCGCAATCCCGAAGCGCCGCCGTGCACCGCCAACAGGCGATCATGGATCGCGAGACCGTCTCGCCTCTCGATCCAGACCGGTTCTTTCTTCTTCGAAGCCACGCTTTACTTTGCCAGAGCGTGCAGCGTATTGCGGTAGCGCCCCATGATCTCTTCCGCCCTCTTCATTTTCCTCTCGAACGCGGGATCGTAGGGGGTGAGCCGGTAATCGCCGGCGCCGGCCTCGATCAGAAAAACCTGTTCGCCGTCGCCGGTGCGCAGACGCTGAATGACTTCCTTGGGCAGCACAACCCCGAGCGAATTACCAAATTTGCGAATCTTGAGTGGAACCATTGCACTTTCCTCGTTATTACAATTGTAATAACGTCCGAGAGGCAACGCAAGCGGATTTTGAGAGGGGCCAACGACCAACGACCAACGACTAACGACCGACGACAGGTTTCAAGCCCCCACTGCCTCCTGCCCGCCCAGCGGCAAAAAGTATTGCGTGCCTTTGATCGGCTCCGTCACCTTGCGCAGCAGTTCCTGCAAGTCTTCGTTGCGATCCACGAAATCAATGTCCGACGTATTCACGATCAGCAGATCCGACGACGTATAGTGGAAAAAGAAGTGTTCGTAGGCCTTCACCACTTCCTCCAGATATTCGTCGCTGACGGCGCGCTCGCCCGGCGCATTCTTTTTCTTCAGACGCTTCTTCAACACCTCGGGCGTGGCCTGTAGGTAGATAACCAAATCGGGCTTGGGCAGCTTCTCCCGAAAGTGGTTGTAGTAGCGGTTGTAGGTATCGAGCTCCTGGTCGGTAAGGTTCAGGCACGCAAAGAGTTTGTCTTTCTCGATGATGTAGTCCGCGACCACCGTCTTCTGCGAGCGCGGTCCCAGGTCAAGCGCCTGCAACTGCTCGAAGCGCTGCACCAGAAACGCGAACTGCGCCTGAAACGCCGCGCCCCGCTCGCCCTCATAAAAAGCCGCGAGAAACGGATTGGACTCCGGCTCCATCACACGCTGCGCATTCAGCCGCTCGGCCAGAATGCGGGCCAGCGTGCTCTTGCCCACTCGGATGGGACCCTCCACTGCAATGTAACGGGGCAGCTCGAAAAGATTAGCCATGGGCTCGCAATATTCCGGAAGTTGCAGGATAGCTCGGATAACGCAGAACGGCAATTGCGGGAAGAGTTAACAGGAAAGAATTGTGCGATCGAGTGATTTTACGATTGTGCAATTTCAGTTTATGTGGAGACAGCCGCCTCGGCTGTCCCGGCAGAGCGAAGCTCGCCCGTCTTCCCTCCGGCCTCGTGGCCCGCCGTTCTTACCGCTCCTGCTAAAATAACCATGCATGCTTCTTCCCTTCGTCCG
>PMXH01000447.1 GCA_003165855.1 Acidobacteriaceae bacterium
GCGAGCATCCCGCACAGAAAAAGGGCGTAGCCCTTAAGCCACGCCCCATAGACTTCTACCGAAAATTCTCCGCAGCCGTTACGCCACGCGATTCCGACCGCCACCTTTTTCCCACCAGACCGCCGGATCTTCCGGCCGATTCAGCATCTGCGACAGCTCTTTCTTGATCTCCGCCAGGCGGTTGGCTCGCATCTCCACCGCCGACTGGTCAATCTGACTGTCTGAACTCTTGTTCGCAAACCGCGCGTTCATGTTCCGCAAATCCGTGATTTCCTGACGAAGGCTGGAGAGGTGTTCCAAGATGTATGGCATATTTTTAATTTTAACCCAGATTCACGAATCCGCCGCATTATTCTCCGCCGCCCCAAACCCCGCTCCACAACGGCTCAACAACCGAATACCTCGTCAGTTTCACCAACGTTACTGCCTCGGTTACACCGCAAAATCTTGCATCTTGCCCTCAGCCTGCCCTCCCTGCGGTGCTACAATTTCTATGGACTTATTCGTTGTCGTTCATCGGAGGCCCGATGTCCAGACTCACGCTCCTTCTTCCCGCCGCACTTATTTCCTTAGCCACACTTTCCGCACAACAAGCTCAAACCCCGCAGAAAGTTACGCCGCCCTCTTACGCCGCCATCCCGGCCGCAGCCGCCAAGCAGCCCAATCCCGTCAAATCCTCGCCCGAGTCTCTCGCCCGCGCCAAGAAATGGTGGAACCTCGACTGCGCCATGTGCCACGGCAGTGCCGGCGACGGCAAAGGCAGCCTCGCCGCCGACATGAAACTCCAGATCGCCGACTTCACCGATCCCGCCTCCCTCAAAGACCGCACCGACGGCGAGATCTTCTACATCATCAAAACCGGCCATCAGGACATGCCTCCCGAAGGCACCCGCATCAAGCCCGAAGAAAATTGGGACCTCGTCAATTACGTCCGCTCCCTCGCCAAAAAGCCCGCGCCCGAGTCGAAGCCCTAGCCCGGCCCCTCCCGCGCTGTGTCAAGCCATAATTTCAATCCCTGTCATCCCGACCGGAGCGGAGCAGCGAGCGCAGTGAAGAGCCTGCCCTGAGCTTGCCGAAGGGGATCTGCTTTTCTTACCAGCGCCCGAAGCGCGCGAAGTCGTGGCTAAACAACCCTTTAACCGTGATCCCAGTCACCGCATCGCCCTCCGCCCCCACCTACAATTTTCTTGACGTCCCGAAACACGAGAGGAGAACCCATGACGGCAAGCACACCAGTCGCTCCCACCGCCCACCAGTCCACAACTCGCCCGCGGCCCACCCCCGCGGAGCTCGCCCGATACCTGCGCGAAGAGGACCACGCATTCCTCTACACCGTCCTCTTGAACGCGGCCTTCCGTGCCGAAGAGCTCGGCATCACTCCCGACCAATTCCTCGAAATCTGCCGCGCCGCCGCCGCTCCTCATCACAAGCTGCTCGATTCCGAAGAGGTCATCATCGAGCCTTCGCCGCGCCTGAAAGAACTGGGCTTCACTCCAGAACGTTTCCTGGAAATGTCCGAGACCATCGTCAGCGTGATGCGCCAGCTCTTGACGGAAAATCTCGGCTAGCTCCTCTCTACTCTCCCCGCGCGGGGACGGACGCATTCGCCCGTCCGCCGAGCGTAGCGAGGCCCTGTCCACGAATGCCTCCCTACACCAGTTCACATCGAAAGCCCGTGTGGGTCGGACACTCCTGTCCGACGCCTTTGACTTTGATCTTGCTTCGAAAGGACTCGGCCTTTCACCCGCGCCGCTCCGTCGAATTTTGGACGGCGCTGCGTGTCCAGTACCGTGGAAGAGCGGCCCTTCAGCGCCGCGTAAAAACCGGGAAGGCACGAGTTCCAGTCGTGCCGAATCAGCCTCAAAAGCGGGAACCCGGCTTCAGCCGCTGAAGTACGTGGGCTAAGCAGCCGCGTGCGCCCTGGCCTTCCTAAGCTTAACTTCCGCCTCAGCCCCCAACAGATCGGCATAAAGCAGCAGCCGAGCCACGCTCAAAGTTGAAAGCTTCCCACGCATCATCTCACTCACCCGCGGCTGCTCAATCCGCAGGATTCGTTCCAACTCGCGCGCTCGATACCCGCGCCGTTTCACCAACTGCAGAATCTTCTGATGCAACGCCGACTTCAGTTTAAGTTCAAGAGCCGCCTGCCGATCCAGCCCGAGTTCATCCAACACGCTCCCCTCAACTCTGTATTCACCCTCGACGGAGCGCCTGTTTGACATTCTTCTTTTCCTCGCGTTCGGGCCCGCTTTTGGGCGGCGCAGCGCTTCCAGCGCTGCGATAGAGGCCGTGCAGTACCGTGGAAGAGCGGCGCTTCAGCGCCGCGATAGCCGCCCCGAAATGAATCGGGCTTCAGCCCCGGTGATCCGCCTCACCACTTTGTCATTCCGATCGGAGCCGGACCCTAAGCGAAGCCTAAAGGAACCTGCCGCTTTTCCCGGCTACCTGCTGGCAGTCCGTCTCTTTTGTCCCCGCTTGCTCACCGATTCTCTCCCATTCGCGGCTCTGCGCCCTGGTTTCTTTCGCCACTCCGCTGGAAGTTCATCGCCTTCGACAGGAGCATTTCCCTTCCCAGCGCGTTCGAGAATGCGCAAGGTTTCCGAGCGATCCGCACGCTTGCCTCTTTCCCGGAAATACTCCTCCGTCCGCAAGGCAGAAACCTTCTCCGCCACGGCCACGTTGATGAGCTGGTTCAGGGCTACTCCTTCCAGTTCCGCAGCCTTCCTCAATTCCTCCAGTAGCAAAGGCTGCAGCCGCAACGCGAAATTACTCCGTCTCATGGCATCAACTCCTAATCTGCTGAAGCGCCGTAGCCGGCAGAATTACAGCGCAGTTAAACTCCTTGCCAGCGTGGGCGAAATCGCGCTGATTGAACGTCACGATTGCGCTGGCGCTCCCGTTGATTGCGGTTTCCAGAACCATGTCGTCGTCCGGATCAGGCAGCCTTGGCCGCCATCGGAAGGCAAGCCGGACCGGCCTCGCCACTGCCGCCAGGTCATCAAGTACGCGCCCGACTTCGGCGCTGCTCAGTCCACAGGCGGCCAGATGCTGCGCCCGTGTTAGCACCGCTTCATATTCGAGCATGAGCGGAACCGAGAGCAATAACTCAAACTGCAGATTCAAAGCGGCCAGCAAAAGCTGGCGGGAAGCACCTCGGTCGCTCCGCAAGGCCGCAACCAGCACGTCCGTGTCGAGCACGTAAGAATCTGCCACTAATTTATGATATTGCATGCAATATCACATTTTCAAGCAAAATGTCATTCCTGCGCTGCGGCGGACGCATCTAGTGACTGTCAGCATCAGGGCAACAGGGCCCTCGTCGAGCTCCTCCGGAAGCGTTGTACCTCTTAACCCCGCATAAATTGCTACACCCCTACCGGCTGCGGTTTCCCCGCCAGCAACTGCCTCAGCACATACTGCAAAATCCCCCCATTAGCGTAGTAGAGGGCTTCTTGCGGCGTGTCGATGCGGACCAGAGCGTTGAACTCGATTGGCTTGTCCTTCCCACCTCCGCCGCTGCTGCCGCTGGGAGTTGCGCGGACCTTTACGTGGCATCCCGCGGCGAAGTGTTCGAGCGTCTCGCAGATTCCGGTGATCTCGAAGATTTCTTCCCCGGTCAGTTTGAGCGATTCTGCATTTTCGCCCGAAAGGAACTGCAAGGGTAGAACTCCCATGCCGACCAGATTCGAGCGATGAATGCGCTCATAGCTTTCGGCGATGACGGCTTGAACGCCGAGCAGGCGCGGGCCTTTGGCGGCCCAATCGCGGGAGGAACCGGAGCCGTATTCTTTTCCGGCGAGGATGATCAGCGGCGTGTGTTCGGATTGATATTTCTGAGAAGCGTCGAAGATCGACATTTCCTGGTTGGTGGGCAGGTAGCGGGTGAAGCCGCCTTCCACGCTTACCAGTTTGTTGCGCAGGCGGACGTTGGCGAAGGTGCCGCGAACCATGACCTCATGATTGCCGCGGCGCGANNNNGGCGTAGGTCTGGCCTTTGGGAATAACCAGGCCGCGCCAGCGCTCGTCCCCTTCAAAAACCTCCGCATAGCTCTTGGCGAACATCTCAGAGGTGACCGACTGCTGGATGGCTTCTTCAACTTCGCGCTGGGTGGGCCAGAGGTCGGCGAGGTA
>PMXH01000251.1 GCA_003165855.1 Acidobacteriaceae bacterium
TCGCCAAAGACGGAGTAATTGGCCAAGCCCTGCCCGACCTGAATCTGTATGTACTTTTGCGTAAAGTTTGCGATGTTGGCCTGCGCGTTCGATGCCAAGCGGAGAATGTTGGCGAAGTCGAGTTGTACCTCGGCGCGCCCGCCTGCTCCGGTGGAAACCTTATCGCCATTGACCACGGGCTGATTCAATAAGGCCGCCGACCACGTGCCAGAATCTCCACGCTGCGTCGACACGTCGCCATGAATCATGCTGATACGGCCCACACCTTGATCGGTTTTTGCCGGACCCTCCCCGGATGGTCCGCCGGGTTGAGCTTCTTCCCCGAGTTGAGGCGGCTGACCGGCTTGCGGTTGCCCAGGTTGAGGTGGTTGTCCGGGCTGAGGCGCCTGGGGTTGGCCGATTTCCATGGGCGCATTCGGTTGCTCGGTCGGTCCTGGACCGGGCTCGGTAGTTTGCGCCTGCAGACTTGTCGAGAACAAACCCGCCAGCGCGAGAGCTAAGACTGCGAAACTTGCTATGAACCTGTTCTTCATAAGCCACCTCTTCCAACTCGTCATCGAATCTAAATCTAGAGTCTAGAGTATTTGATGCGTTGTAGCTCGAAGCAACTTCCATGCCAAAAACGCGGCGGCAGGAAGCCCGCTAACTCATTTGTTTTCAGAGAGGAAGCTGACAGCACCTAAGCGAAATCGAGGGCGGAATCCGAGGCCGGTGGCCGTCTTCAGCCAGGTTGGTGATTTTCAGCCAGCGGCGCGGCCTCCGCAAACAAATCAGCGGGCCCTAGAAACACGAAAGCCCCGATAGTCAGTCGGGGCTGCGGTCAAAAAATTAGTACCGGACGCTGTCCTTCACACACCTAAAGCATAACTCCAATAGCAGCGATGTCAACGTGACTTTGGTCGCCGCCGTCTGGATTGCGCGCCGTGCCAGATCGTGGTAATCGTAATCCGCTGGGCTCGTACTCGATAGAAAATCAAATACGGAGTACCTCCGACCACCAACTCCCTCACTCCCGGTTCACTTCCCGCACGGCCCAAGTAAGGATGATCTTTCAGAGCCTCGACTAGGGCAACGATCCGCGTTGCCAATCTCTCAGCGGCCTCAGGCTTGTCCCGGGCCACGTAAGCTCGAATCTCCCGCAACCGCGCCAGCGCCCGCGGAGACCAGGCAATCTCTACCGGCACAGCGCCTCATCATCGTGTTGCTTGCCGCAAGCACACTTCGGCGGCGGCAGTTCACGGTCGGTTCCCCAAGAAAGCAACCATGCCTTCATATCGTCGTGCTTGACGTAGTGCCCAGACTTCACTTGGCGGTCTGCCTGGCGGATTTCTCCCAGCATTCGCTCCTGGTCCGCCACATAGGATTCGACTGCATCGGAGATGAGAAAGTTCGAGCTTCGCCCCGAAACTTTGGCCAGCTTGGCCAGCCGCTTCTTGATCTCGGGCTTCAGGCGGATGCTCAGGGTTGCGCTTCGTGTGTTCGCCATGAACACAGTTTATCACGCCATAGGATCTTGCTCTACCCTTCTTTCTCCCCCTCATCCGCTATCCCAATCTTCGACAGCCGGTAGCGTAGCGCATTCCGCGATAACCCCAACAACCGCGCCGCCTGACTCTTATTCCCATTCGCGCGCCGCAGCGCCTCACGAATCATTTCGTCCTCCCAGTGTTCAAGCGTCATGCCTTCAGGAAGGAAGTTGCTTGTCCCATTCGCTGCTTTAGCCGGGCGCAAGTCCAGATGAATGTCCGCAGCTTCCAGCACTGTGCCCTTCGCCAGCGCGCACGCCCGCTCGATAATGTTCTGCAGCTCGCGCACATTCCCCGGCCAGTGATAGTTCACCAGGATCTGCATCGCCTCCGGCGTAATGCTCTCCACCGGCTTGCCGGAATCTCCAGCAAATCGCGAAATGAAAAGATTCACCAAGTCCGGGATGTCTTCCTTGCGCTCTCGCAGCGGCGCGATATCGATCGGCACGACGTTCAAACGATAGTAAAGATCCTCGCGAAACGTGCCTTGCTCCAGCGCTTCGCGCAGATCGCGATTCGTAGCCGCGATCAGCCGCACGTCCACTTTCACAGTCCGCGTGCCGCCCAGCCGCTCGAACTCGCGCTCCTGCAGTACACGCAGCAGCTTCACCTGGATCACCGATGGAACATCGCCGATCTCATCCAGAAACAGCGTCCCTTTGTCCGCCAACTCGAACTTGCCCGGCTTGCTCCCGGTTGCGCCCGTGAACGCGCCCTTTTCATATCCAAACAGTTCGCTCTCCAGCAAGTTCTCCGGAATCGCGGTGCTATTGATCTTGATGAAAGGCCCGGAAGCTCGGCGCGACTTTTCATGAATTGCTCGGGCGATCAGGTCCTTGCCCACGCCACTCTCCCCGCCCAGCAGCACCGTAGAATTGGTGGGCGCCACGCGCTCCACCGTCGCCAGCACTTCCTGCATCTTCAGGCTGCGCGCTACCACGTTGGGATGCGCATAGCGTTTGCCCAGCGCCTCGCGCAACGACCGGTTCTCCTCGCGCAGATTGCGGACGTCGAGTTCTTTGCGGATGACCATTCTCATCTCGCTCAGTGAGAATGGCTTCAGCACATAGTCACTCGCCCCGGTTTTCATGGCTTCCACAGCCGTTTCGACTGTTCCGAAGGCGGTCATCACCACCACCGGTAACGCCGCATTCTGCCGCTTGATCGCCTGCAGGAATTCCAGGCCGTTCATTCCCGGCAGCTTCAAGTCCGTTACCACAAGGTCGACTGTGTTCTCACGCAGAAGTTTCAGTCCAGTCTCCACGTCTCCAGCGGAAAGCGTCGTGAAGCCGTCCTCCCCGAGATTCAATTCCAGCAGGCGGCGCATCTTGGCTTCGTCTTCGA
>PMXH01000527.1 GCA_003165855.1 Acidobacteriaceae bacterium
TGCGAGAAGTTTGCCCACACCCGCTTTGAACCCAGCGGCTGGAGCGGTAATCCCGACATCGGCTACGCCAAGTCGATCATGGACTACATCTTCCGCTGGCTCCGGCTGCGTTTCCTCACCGGGCAGCAGCAGATGCTGTTCGAGAACTTCAGACTGCGGCCCTCAGCCCCCGGACCTCAGCCGGAAGGCATTGGAGATGTGAACGGCGGAGTGTCCGGTCCGAAGCCCGAGGTCCGAGGTCCGGGGCCGGTTCACGCGTCGGACGCGCTGGCCGGCATCATCGACCTGGGCGACGCTCCCACCTGCAGCTTCTGCGGCAGCATCATGACGCGGAATGGCTCGTGCTATCGCTGCGGCAGTTGCGGGAGCACGAGCGGGTGCTCGTAGGCGTGATCTGGATGGCGGTGTCGAAGCATGGAGTTCAGGATCGTCGGCCGTATTGTCGATGTGGAAGTCATTGCGGCCGGCACCGCCATTCGAAAGCGAAAGAGGCTTTGGAGGTTGTACGGCAAGGGGCGCTGGAGGAAACTCAAGGGAATTGCAACGGTTGAATTTCCTGATGGTACGATATCGCATGCGGAAGTCCACTGGTACGAAGCCCACGGCATCGGCGCGAAAGACCACAAGATCAAACGGGTCATTGATTGATATGAAGAGCGATGCCCAGTTCGCGGTCTGCATCTCGAATAAGGGATACGCGGCCTCCTTAGAGGTGCGCAAGATTTATCGTCTTATTCCAGATAAGGCCGGGTCGAAGCACGGTCTGGTTCGAGTGGTTGATGAAATGGGGGAGGATTATTTGTTTCCGGAGGAGTACTTCGTTTCTTTGAGGCTGCCTCAGGCTGCGGAACGGGCGGTATTGAGGGCAACACCCTAGGCCGATCCCAGTTGCAGCTTCTGCGGCAGCGTCATGACGCGGAACGGTTCGTGTTATCGGTGCGGGAGTTGCGGGAGCGCGAGCGGGTGCAGCTAGGAAACTGACTGGAGGTCCGGGGGCGAAAGCGACCAGACAGCGTTAGACGAGAAGAGTAAGAATTATCCGAACTGTGAGGGGGTCACGGCGATGCCGCGGCCCTTTCTGTCTTTGGAGGTGACACTGACTTGAATTATTAAGCACATGCGGAAAATTGTGGCGGCTTTGAAATTGCTTGCCTAGGAGTAATTCACTTTGCCAATTCCCGATTTCCAGACAGTTATGCGCCCGCTGCTTGATTTTGCGTCAGACGGGAAAGAGCATCCATTGGCCGAAGCGCGCGAGGCGCTTGCGCAAATCTTCAAGTTGACGGATCAGGAGACAAAGGAGCTCCTGCCCAGTGGCAGGCAGGCCATCTTTGGCAATCGCGTGGCTTGGGCTAAGGTCTATCTCACTCGCGCCGGTGCATTCCGTGCGCCGCGGAGGGGCTATTTCCAAATCACGGAGGCTGGACGTCAGCTGCTCGGGGAGGTGCCTAAACGCATAACGATCAAAGAATTGATGGACCGGTCTCCAGAATTTGCGGAGTTCAGGGCGCCGAAACAGCACAAGGACGCCGCCACTCCAGCCGCAGTCGAGGACGAGGGCCAGACCCCAGAGGAGATGTTGGAAAATGCATATCAGAGGTTCAGGAATAACATTGCTTCTGAGCTGTTGGACCGCGTGAAGGCGGCTAGTGCGGAGTTCTTTGAACGATTGGTGGTGGAACTCCTCTTAAGCATGGGCTATGGCGGTTCGCGCAAGGAGGCGGGGGAGGCGATAGGAAAAGCTGGGGATGAAGGTATCGACGGAATTATCAACGAAGACCGGCTGGGGCTAGACGCTATTTACATTCAGGCAAAGAAGTGGGAGGGTGGCGTGGGCCGCCCGGAAATTCAAAAGTTTGTCGGGGCCCTTCATGGCAAGAGAGCAAAAAAGGGAGTGTTTATCACGACTAGTAGTTTTTCAGCCGACGCGGTCGAATATGTGGGAAAGATCGATCCGAAGGTTGTGTTAATTGACGGTCGGCATTTGGCGAATCTGATGATCGACTTCAACGTTGGCGTCACGCCCGTTACGTCATACGAGACCAAGCGGATCGATTCGGATTATTTTAGCGAAGAGTGAAGGCGCGAGTTCCTTTCACTGCGGGACTCGTTCTATTTCCAGCAGGCTTGCGGCGCGGCAGAGGTCGTGCCCTTCCCGGTCGTAGCGCTGCCGAATCCTCAGAGGGATGGACTGGGGAATCCCACTCTTCGCAAAGTGCGCGAAGAATGGGGCACCCGCGGTTTGGGGTGGTGTCGGCGAACAGCAGGTTCCTCGACTCCGAAAGGTCATCCGCTTCGCGAATGATCTTTCTCCGCTCGGAATGACAAGAGTTTCTTGGGAGCTTGTGGCGCTACTGAAGTCGCGCCCTGATACGAATCTAAGGCCTTCATCGCAGCGCTGAAAGCGCTGCGCCACCCAAAATCGACCGGACTCTCTTCTACTTCTACTTCTACTTCTGCGGCGAATCGGTCTTCTCCTCGGTTCGCTTGAGCACGGCGTCGACTTCCGCCTGGATTCGCGGATAGACCGCCCGCATGGTTTCCGCCGCCACCGAGGGCATCTCGTGAAGAAACTTCTGGCCTACCGGAGAAGAATAAAAAGCAATCAATCCGTCAATCTCGGACTTCGTGAAGTGCCGCTGATAGACGGGGATCATGTCGCTTAGCATCGCGTCCATGGGAAAGTTCTTGATGACGTCCTCGGACTCGCGGTCCAGGCGCGCCAGTTCTTCCGCGGTAACATCGGGACGCTTTTTCTTGATCTCCTCGCGGTTCAGGCTCTGCATCTGCGCGAACACCTGTCGTATGGTCTGGCCCATCTGCTCCCGGCTGGCCATCACATCAAACAGCCTCCTGACGTCTTCTTTCGAAGCTGCGTCGGGAGCGACGGAAACCGTGGTCTGCGCACCGGCACACGTGGATAAAGCGAGAAGACACACGCACAGCAATGACTTCAATCCCATAGAACCTCCGCAGTGAATGGCTGGTCCTCAGCCTTTGTAGTTCAGCGCCTTCAACCCCAGAAATCTCGCCGAATCCCCCAACTCCTCCTGAATCCGCAACAACTGGTTGTACTTGGAAATGCGGTCGGTGCGCGAGGCTGATCCGGTCTTGATCTGGCCCGCGCCAGTCGCGACGGCAAAGTCCGCGATAAACGTGTCTTCGGTTTCGCCGGAGCGATGCGAGATCACCGACGTGTAGCCGTTTCGCCGCGCTAAATCGATCGCATCCAACGTTTCGCTGACCGTGCCGATCTGATTCAGCTTGATCAGGATGGAGTTCGCGATTCCCTTCTCGATGCCTTCGGCAAAAATCTGAATGTTGGTGACGAAGATGTCATCGCCCACGAGCTGAATCTTGCCCCCGAGTTCTTTGGTCAGGTTCTGCCACCCGTCCCAGTCGTTCTCGGAGAGTCCATCTTCGAGCGAAACGATGGCGGGATAGTCGTTCACCCACTTGGCATAGAACTTCACCATTTCATCGGAGCTCTTGGCAGACTTGTCCGACTTCTTGAAGACGTACTTCCCGTCCTGATAAAACTCGCTGGCCGCGGGATCGAGAGCGATTGCGATCTCTTCTCCAGGCTTGTAGCCGGCTTTCTGAATCGCTTCCAACACGACTTCGATAGCCTCGACGTTTGACTTCACCGACGGTGCGAATCCGCCTTCATCGCCGACGGCGGTGTTGTAGCCGCGCTTCTTGAGAACTCCCTTGAGGGTGTGAAAAACTTCCACGCCCCAGCGCAAGGCTTCGGAAAACGAAGGCGCGCCCACCGGCATCACCATGAATTCCTGGAAGTCGACGTTGTTGTCGGCGTGCGCTCCGCCGTTGAGGATGTTCATCATAGGCGTGGGTAAAATGTTGGCGCCCGCGCCGCCCAGGTAACGGTAGAGTGGCAGACCGTAGTCCACGGCAGCGGCGCGCGCCGCCGCCATCGAAACCGCGAGAATCGCGTTCGCTCCCAGCCGGCCTTTGTTCTCCGTGCCATCCAGGTCAATCATCTTCTGATCAAGCGCGCGTTGATCGGCGGCATCAAAGTTCGCCAGCGCATCCGCGATCTCGCCATTGACGTTCTCCACTGCTTTCAGAACGCCTTTTCCGAGAAAACGCGCGTTGTCTCCGTCGCGCAGCTCGACTGCCTCGTGCTCGCCGGTCGATGCGCCGCTGGGCACGATGGCCCGTCCAACCACTCCACTCGCCAGCTGCACTTCCGCTTCTACTGTAGGATTGCCGCGCGAATCCAGCACTTCGCGCCCGAGGATGGCTGCAATATTCGTCATGAGGTCTTTCCGTCCTTTTTGTCAGGGATGAGTTTTGAATCGTCGCCGACCGCAACCCCTTTCCCATGGAGTAGTTCTGAAACTCACGATTATAGCGGATGGAAGATTACCGCAATGTGACATCGCTCACAGGCTGGATAAGAGCTGACTTGGACGTGTCTGCACTTGAGTATCTGGACCGCGTCCGGCTTGCCGGCAACTCGTCCAGAATCTCAACTCACGGCTTCCCACAAACGGGTTTCGAGCAACTTGGCGAACTCCTGAGGAAGGACCGGCCGGCTGAAAAAATATCCTTGTGCCTCGTCGCATTCGTGAGCCTGAAGAAACGCCAGTTGTTCTGGCGTTTCCACGCCCTCGGCAACCACCCGAAGCTTGAGGCTTCGGCCCATGCTGATCACTGCCTTCACGATGATCGTCTCGTCGGGAACGGTGGTGATCTGACCGACGAACGACTGGTCGATCTTGAGGGCATCGATGGGAAACTTTCTAAGATAGCTCAAACTGGAGTAACCCGTGCCGAAATCATCGACCGCGATTTGGACTCCCTTCGCTCGCAGTGCCTTGAGGATGCGCTCCGTGGACTCGGCATGCTTCATAAGAACACTTTCGGTCAACTCCAGCTCAAGAAGTCCCGGATCCAACCCCGTGTCCTTAAGAATTGCGGACACACCGGCAAGAAAGTTCTCGTCTCGTAACTGCATGGCAGAGACATTTACCGCCATGGTACCCAGGGGCAGGCCTGCATCTACCCAGTCCCTGGCCTGCTGGCAGGCTTCGCGAAGCACCCAATTGCCGATGGGCAGAATAAGGCCACTGTCTTCCGCGACCGGAATAAATTGTGACGGCGGGACTGGTCCTCGAGTGGGATGTGTCCAACGTAGCAACGCTTCCGCCCCGGTAATCTCTCCTGTCCTTAGATTAACCTTAGGCTGGTAGTGCAACACGAATTCCCGCCGTTCCAAGGCGCGCCGCAGA
>PMXH01000065.1 GCA_003165855.1 Acidobacteriaceae bacterium
TTGCCAGCGATGATGAGTTGCACTGGACGCTCAGAATTACTCAATAACCGAAGCAGTCGCTGCGGGTCGTGTAGTAGCAGGTTCGGTCTCTTGTAGGTTGCGAAGCGCCGCGCAAAGCCCAGAGTCAACGCGTTGGGATCAAAGAGATGCTTCGCCCGGTCAACCGCCGTGGCCGAGGCGCCTGAAGCAGCCAGCTGCCGGGATAGCCGTCCGCGGGCATATTCCACGAGAGACGCGCTGGCGGCGCTGCGGAATTTCCAGAGCGCAGAGTCGGAGACGCGACGAATGTCCTGCTCTAAATTCTCCGTCGTCCCCAGCCAACGGCCCTTGCCACAGGCTGCCGTCCAAAGGTCGTCGGCCGCCGCCGAATCCCAGGTCGGCATGTGGACTCCGTTGGTCACGTGTCCGATCGGAACTTCGTCCTCCGGCCACTGCGGGAAGAGAGGCGCAAAGAGATGGCGGCTGACTTTCTCATGCAAGCGACTGACGCCATTCACTGCCCCGCTCCCGCGTATGGCGAGATACGCCATGTTGAAGCTCTCCAAGGAGTCACTCGGGTTCTGGCGGCCCAAGGCCAGCAAGTCGGGGAGTTCTATGCCGAGTTTCTGCTTGGCATAATTATCGAGGTATTGCGCAATGAGCGCCGGATCGAAACGGTCAAAACCGGCGGCTACTGCTGTGTGAGTGGTGAAGAGATTCCCGACCCGAGTCGCGGCCAGTGCCACTTCGAAAGACTGCCCGGTTTCTTCCATGAAACTTCGGGCTCGCTCCAAAACCGCGAAGGCCGCATGCCCTTCATTGAGGTGACAGACTTCGGGTTTAAGTCCGAGCGCTTCGAGCAACCGCCAGCCGCCGATCCCGAGAAGTAATTCCTGCTTGAGACGCAACTCCGGTCCACCCCCGTAGAGTTGGCTCGTGATCCCGCGATGAGCGGGAAAGTTCGCCGCGTCATTGCTATCGAGCAGATACAGCTTTACTCTACCGACCTGGACCTGCCAGCCACGCAGCCAGACCGAGTAACCAGGCAGCGCGATCTCCAGCCGCAACCACTCCCCATTGGGTTGGCGCAATGGAGTGATCGGCAACTGTCCGGGATCGTTGTAAGGATAAAGAGCTTGTTGCGCTCCCTCCCTATCGATCACCTGGCGAAAATAACCCTGCTGGTACAGCAGCCCAACTCCGACCACCGGTACGCCCAAGTCGCTGGCCGCTTTGAGTTGATCGCCGGCCACATTGCCAAGTCCTCCCGAATAGATGGGGAGCGCTTCACTCAACATGAATTCCATGCTGAANNAAATACGCGACGCAGGTCAAGGGGGCTTGTGGATACTTTTGCTGAAACCATGCGGAAGTCTCCGCCGCGTGACGTTTGGCCTGGAGCAGTTCGTCGATGTTCTTACGAAAAGCAGGATCGGCGAGCACGCGCTCAATCTGATTGCGCGAGACCGTCTGCAGTACAACCCAGGGGTTTTGCGTGAGTTCCCACAGCGTGGGATCGAGCGTCATCCACACACCGTCGGCAGCATGGTTCCACGACCAGCGCAGGTCCAGCGCAAGCTCTGCGAGAGAATCGAACCCCGCAACTTCCGTGGGCAGATATCTGTGTGTCGAGTTAGGGCGGTTCTGATCGGTCATGATTTCTCGGCACTTACCTTCAAGATGGCTCGTCAGATGCTGTGGCGACCCGGTGACTGAAAGGACTGGCTTAGCGTGAGCGGAGAAATACGACCTGCAACTCTCCACTCTCGAGTGTTGCCGCGGAGAGTGCTGGATCAACATCAAAAGGAAGTTTGACAACGCTCATAACCTTGTTGTCCCTACGACCGTCGCCGCTAACTCACTTGAAACCGAGTGGATGCCCTCAACGCAACCTTGCCCATACAACGCGCGCGGAACCTAAGCGGCTACCACTGCCGCTTCGTCGGAGTGCAACGAAAATTGAGCGGGATTCGTAGTCTCAATGATGTCCTTCGCTTGCGCCACCTCTGCAGCCGTTCCATGGACGATCAGCAGGAACTGATCTGTCCTGAGGGCCGTTTCGTACTTCACAATGCTGTCCTTAGGAATTCCTATGCTGTAGAGGCCAGCTCCCAGGGCACCTAACGCTCCCACCTCCACCGCACCTTCCAACCCTGCCACGATCCACGCCACTACCGGTCCCGCCGCTAAGATTGGGCCGAGCCCCGGAANNACCTGCTCATCTGTGTGGTAGCCTTTTCCAACAATCGACAATTTATGCAGGTCAACCCCGCCGCGTTGAAGCTCTTTCACTGCTTTATCCGCTTCCGTATGAGTGAGATACACCGCGACAACTGAATTCTCTTTGGACATTCCTTGTCTCCTCGGGGACTTGATGTCGTTCTCAGACCATTCATCGAAGCCCCAGCCAGATCATGACAGTGCACCTGTCGGGAAAACTGTTCCCTATTGCACAGTGTCGGCGGAGAACGCGTGGGCGTACGTGGCGTGGCGACCAACGCAGATCTGATGATCGTGTGGATGTCCTCTCCGCTCTGGGACGGACCAAGGAGTAGGGCGCTAACTCGCATAATTCCGCCAGCATAGTTTTGGGAGGCTTAGCCTCGCGGCTCCGGCAGTGGTCGGCCTCTGCCCGTCAGACGTTCACATTCCCGCATTCACTCGTTGTGATCCACAGACCCTCCTTTCGGATGGCGCATCCGATTGGCCGGGCGCAGGTGAGCACTCTTGCTCAGAAGAATGGCAACGCCGCTGTTAAGGTGGGATCCTTGGGGAATAGAGACTAAGACGACCTTCTAATGACAACCTCTGCACTCGATTTCGTGACTGCGACTGCTGCAGTTTTCGCACCGGCACAGCTCAAATATGGCAGCTCGATATGCAGGACCGAAAATGCAGTCAATAACTACCCAGGAGGGAAATAATGTTAGCGAACACTACGCATTTGAAGGGCCTTGTGATCCGGGCCACGGATGGCGAAATTGGAACGGTAGATCAACTATACTTCGATGACGAGTCATGGGCCATCCGTTATCTCACGGTTAAGACCGGCAGCTGGCTTGGCGGCCGGCGAGTGCTGATCTCGCCAATTTCCGTCGTCCACACCGACTGGCAAGCGAAGCGATTGGATGTGGCGCTGACGAAAAAGCAAGTGGAGAACAGCCCAGATATCAATACAGACAAACCCGTCTCGCGGCAGCACGAGGCAGCGTACCTGGGGTATTACGGATATCCCAATTATTGGGGCGGTACCTATCTGTGGGGCCCAGCACATTTTCCATCGGGATTGGCTACTGAAGTCGCTGCTTCGAAAGAGACCCAAGCGTTGGAAAGAATCCAGAAAGAGACGGCGGATTCTCATCTGCGCAGTACTGCAGCCGTGACGGGCTATCACATCGAAGCTATGGATGGCGAAATCGGCCATGTGGCAGGATTTTTCATGGACGATGAAACCTGGGCTATCCGCTACATNNAGCCTGTTTTCTCCCTAAGCGGCGCTTAAGTAGGGCATGGGCATCCGGTAAAACGCCTGCCCATGATTTTCGCTTGTAGCGCAGAGTCCCATCGCAACCTTGAACGTTCCCTCTGGAGACCAGCATGATGAACAACACCGAACACCTGCATCCGATGGGGGAGAGTCATCCTAGCCATGGCCAAACCCCTTACTGGAAGCGTGCCCATCATGATTGGCGCTTCTGGTTCGGCCTTGTCGCCATGCTTGTGGCCATCGGTATCTACGTCGGAACCAATGACTTGTCGATGGTTCCTTCTGGCCGCCAGAAGCAGATGCCGGCTGGTAGCCGAGTTCCATGA
>PMXH01000415.1 GCA_003165855.1 Acidobacteriaceae bacterium
CGCCCCTGCCACAAACAGGTTCGCCCCGATGGCGCTTCCTTCCTGCACCGCCTTTTCGGCCGACGATTGTTGCAGCTTGAAGTCACTTCGCGCCGCAGCGAGCACGGCCTCCGTCAGGTCGATGCGGGCGGCTTCCCCCTTCGATACCGGAAGCTTGCGGAGCTCGGCAACGGTTGTGACGGCATCGTTAACCTTGTCCCCCTTGATCTGCGCCCGCGCCAATAGCAGACCGTAATCGACCCTGTCCGGAAAAAACTCCCACAAGGCCCGATAACTGTTCGTCGCCCCCGGCCAATCCTGCGTGAGTTCGTGATACCGCCCCTCGATCAGCAACCGTTCCTCGCGCGAAAACGGAGCCGACAGATCGAGCGCGCGTTTGGCTTCCTCTTTTGCCCGCTCGTCATAGCCCAGAGCGGACCACGCCTCAGCCAGCGCGGAATGCGTAGGCGCATGATTGGGATCAAGAGCGGCCGCTTTTTCCAGCAACCTGCGGGCGGCCAAAGCGTCGAACAGCCGCAATTTTTCCAGCCCCTCGGAATAGAGCTGCACCGCGTCGTGATTCGCCGGCAGAGCGGCCCGAACGCTCGCCGACTCCGCGTCCGATAGTCCGGCTACGCCCAGTTTTGCGCGTAAGGCCGCGCCCGCCTTGCTCACCAGTTCGTCAATCTGCGCGGCGCTGCCCTTTTCCGAAACCGAAGCCAAGGTTTCGCCCGCGACTGTATCCTGCAGGCGCAGGTCGAACCGGATCGCACCGTCGGCGAGCGGAATATAGGAACCCAGCACCACATCGTCCGTGCCCAAATTCTCGCGGATGCGCGTCAGCGTCTCCTGGCTGAAGCTATCTGCCTCAGGCAGCGCCAGGCTCGCCCTCATCTGTGCCACACTCTCACCAGAAATGGTTCGTAACTGATCGCCCTGGCCCAGTTCGGTGGTGAGCATCTCCGAGAGCGCCGTGGAAAGCCACGCTTCTTCCGGCTTTCCCGTAAGATTCTTGAATCCCAGCACGGCTATAGAACGGCGGTGCGGACCTTTTATTACCGCGGAGCGGGGTCGATTGCTTCGATGAACCACAAAGTATGCGGCACTCACCAGAGCCAGCAGCAACGCGATCCGCGCGGCCTGCGAATACCGCTTTTTTGCCGGCGCAGACGGTACGGCAACTGGCAGGCTGCCGCCGTCCAGACGTTGTAGGTCAACTCCGAGTTCCCGTGCGGTCTGGTAGCGGTACGCGGGATTCTTATCGAGCGCCTTGAAAATGATCTGTTCCAAACCTGGCGGAATCTCACCGTGCGCGCTGCGCAGCGGATCCGGCGGCTGGTTCAGAATGGCGTTGATCAGCAGCGAACTGTTTTTCTGCGGGAAAGGACGCTTGCCGCTGGCCATCTCGTAAAGCACCGCGCCCGCCGACCATACATCGCTGCGCGCGTCGGTTGGCTCTCCCCGCAACTGCTCGGGTGCCATGTAAGGCAGCGTCCCCGTCACTTCCTGCGACTTCGTCAGCGTGGCGGTCAGTCCCTGCTCGCTAGGGTGGGGCGCGAGCTGCGCCAGCCCGAAGTCGAGAATCTTCAGCCGCCCGTCAGGAGTAAGCCGCAAATTTGCCGGTTTCAAGTCGCGGTGAACAATCCCTTGCTCGTGCGCAGCCGTGAGCCCGAGCATCAATTGGCCGCCCAGGTCGATTACTTCTTTTGGGGTGAGTGGTCCCCGGCCCAGCTTCGCATCCAGCGTGGTGCCTGGAATGTACTCGATGACCAGAAAGTCGGTGCCCTCCTGGCTGCCAAATTCGTGCACGGTCGCGATGTTGGGATGGTTCAGCCGGGCCAGCGACAGAGCTTCCTTGCGAAAGCGTTTGCGCGCGGCATCGTCGGCCAGCAATCCCGGAGGAAGAACCTTGATCGCAACGTCCCGCTCCAACTGCTCATCCCGCGCGCGGTAAACGACGCCCATACCTCCCGCGCCAATCTGTTCCAGCACCCGGTAATGCGACAAGGCTTGGTTGAGCATGCTCCCGCCCCGCTGAGTCCGCCAAGAATAGCAGTTTCATCGAGCAAGAAAAAGGTGAGACGTCTTTTGGCGAACCAGAAGACGCTGCCTCAATCGGAAAAAATGGTCTCTATGGGAAGCGCAAAAAGCTTGGATAGTTTGAAAGCAAGGGGAAGGCTGGGATCAAACCGGCCAGTCTCGATCGCGTTCACCGTTTGCCGGGAGACTCCAAGTTTCTCCGCCAGATCGGCTTGACTCCAGCTCCTTTCGGCGCGGAGCGTGCGCAGACAGTTTTTCACCGGTAGCTCCTTAGGACAAGCCGGAAGGCGATCCCCGTCGAGGCGAAGAAGAGATCTGCGTTCAGCAGGCTAATCGGAAACGGCCTCGAATACGAGGCCATTAAGACTCCAGCGATCGCATCCCCCACCATGGTCACCGCAAAGCCCCACAGCAGGGCGCGCACAACCAACGAACGGATGAACTCGTCCGGCTCGGCTTTCAGATAACGGGCCGCCACCCACACCGCCAGGAGCACCGGGAGCACGGAGAGTGCCGCGAGCAATCCGACCAGAAGAACAGAGTAATGCCCGCTGTGAGCGTCGAGGTGAGAGGAGACGAAATGCGCCAGCCCAGGGAACATATCAAAGAACAGGTTGGGCAGGTTCGGAGTGGAAAGGTTAGTCAGTACCGTAAGTAGGAGTACGCCCCCGATGAGCCTCATCGAGCGCCGTTGGAGCGGAGTCAGGTTCTTATTGCAGAGTGGCATGAAGGCCTCCGAGATGACAAGTACACTTTACACATTTCGCCTGCCGCGTGTCAAGTATACTTGTCATTGCGCTTATGGGAGTACCGCGCCGCCTCAGAAAGCGTGGACGGCTTGCTGTCCGTAACTTATTTATTTATATGCAGTTAGATTGAATTGTACGTATAACGCTATGCCCACAAGATTGCCTGCACAAATGTTCCAGTTGGAACATTAGAGCGAATGTTCCGGCAGGAACCTCGGGCGACTAAGCCCCGGCCGCGCCCTGACCCTGGCTTTGGAACTTCACCTCCACCAGCTTGCGGTCCTCGTCGGAGACCTGGAACATGGCACGCGGTTTCAGGCTCATGAAGCTAGCCACGAACACCTCAGGGATTTGGCCGATGCGTGTGTTGTAAGTGTTGACATCGTCGTTGAAGAACTCGCGCCGGTCGGCGATGCGCTCTTCCAGCTCGCTGATGCGCGTCTGCAGTTTGAGAAAGTTTTCATTCGCCTTAAGCTGCGGATAGTTTTCCGCCACCGCAAACAGCCCGCGCAGCGCGCCTGTCATCATGAGGTCCGCCGTCGCCTTCTGCCCGATGCTGGCCGCATTCATCGACGCGGCCCGCGCCTGCGTCACCGCCAGCAGCGTCTGCTGCTCGTGCTGCATATATCCCTTCACGGTCTCCACCAGGTT
>PMXH01000028.1 GCA_003165855.1 Acidobacteriaceae bacterium
GGGATTTGCGCACGGTTTGAGCGGGAGAATCTCGACCCGCACCTTCAAAAATATAGCACAAATGCCGCTTGGAATCCAAAGGCGCGCCGGTGGAAACCCCGTCGCATTCAGCTTGTGTGGCGCATTGCAGTTCAGAGCGAATCTCAGGCTGCCGCGTGGCCCGGTGCGAGCTCAATTGCAAGGCGCACAGCCTCAAGCATGCTCCGCTCGTCCGCTTTTCCGGTCCCCGCAATATCGAAAGCCGTCCCATGGTCAACCGACGTGCGGATCACGGGCAATCCGATGGTGATGTTGACTCCCGATTCCAATCCCAATACCTTTACCGGCCCATGACCCTGGTCGTGATACATGGCCACAACCAGATCGAAGTCGCCTCGCTGCGCCCGGAAGAAAACGGTGTCGGCAGGCAGAGGGCCCTCGACGTTCCATCCCCTCGCCCTGCAGGCCGCGATGGCCGGAGCGATCTTGCTCTCCTCTTCGCCGTAGCCGAAGAGCCCGTTTTCGCCCGCGTGCGGATTGATTCCGCAGACGGCAATGCGCGGGTTTGGAATGCCGGCGCTAACCATGGCCGCGTGGCCGCGCGCGATCGTGCGCTCCACAAGGCCCGGCTCAATCTTTGCCACCGCGTCGATCAGCCCGATATGCGTGGTCACGTGCAGCACGCGCATTTTGGGCGTGCTCAGCATCATGGATACTTCTTCGGTGCCGCAAAGGTGCGCCAGCAACTCAGTATGTCCCGGAAAGTGGTGCCCGCCGGCCTGCAGCGCTTCCTTGTTCAAGGGCGCCGTGCAAATGGCCGCCACCTTGCCGCTCAAAGCCAGGTCCGCCGCGACCTTTATATATTGATACGCCGCATCGCCCGCCAGTGCCGAGAGTTTGCCCCAGGGAAGGTCTTCGGGGATCAACTTCAGGTCAATGCAATCCACCGTGCCGGGTTGAAACTGCGCCTTGTCCAATTCGTCCAGGGACAGGCCGCGCACCTCGAGAGCACTGCCTACCAAATGACCCGCCGCGCGCAAACGAACGGCATCGCCGATCACCAGGGGACAGCATCGCGCGTAGAACTCCGGGTGGGCAAGACTCTTCATGATGACTTCAGGGCCGACGCCCGCCGCGTCTCCCATCGTCATTGCAATGATCGGGCGTTCCTTCATTTGTGTCCTTTTCTCGGCCCAGAAGCGGAAGCAACACCTTGTTCAAGACCGCTCAGGAATTCACGGCAGCGCAGAAATGTCTCAGGGCTCCCGAAGCCTCCTGCCTTCGTCAGTACAGGAATTTCTCTGTTCCAGCCTGACGTCAGGGAGAATGGAAGTCCGGGTTCAACTTCTCCCACAATGTGCAAGCGCCTTATGCCCCAGGCATCAAACACAGCGCGCGCGGTTTCACCACCGGTAGCCACTAGCGAGCCAACAGCGCCGGCAAACGGTCGCACCAGTTCCGCAAGCGCTGCGGCATGCGTGCTTCCCATACGGCGATCGAGTCGCGGACCCTCTTCAGGCAACACCACAAGATCCCTTCCTTGACTCAATGCGCTTTGAATCTTCAACCGATGTTCACGCCACTCGAGCGATTGATTCCCAGCCAACAAAATCTCTGGCGGAATNNGCCAACCACGAAAAGCGCAGGCTGCGCAGCGAAACTTCGCCGCCCGAGGTCCACGATTTTGCCTGTCAACCCTGCCGCCCTCGGCAGAAACCTGGCCAGTCCCGCTGAGCCCGCCCATACTGTGCTCGGCCCAAGGATCATTGAGGCTTCAGCGGCGATGCGCAGGTCCTCATCGGTCTCGGCATCGCACACCAGCACATCCACATCCTTTGCCAGGGCCTT
Organism: Acidobacteriaceae bacterium; assembly: GCA_003165855.1. Classification (GTDB taxonomy): domain Bacteria; phylum Acidobacteriota; class Terriglobia; order Terriglobales; family Acidobacteriaceae; genus Sulfotelmatobacter. Next base: position 1,828 of record PMXH01000028.1, read on the forward strand.
CATCGAGTTTCGCAGTGCTTCGCCGTCGCCCCGAAGCAACAAAAGATCAATCAGCGCGGAACGCAGATGCGCCTTCTCCATGAGCTCGCAAAGATCGGAGTTCACGGCCGCATCTTCGAATTGCGCGATGGCTGTCTCTTCCAGCGGCCGTCCGTGGAGAAGTTGCCGCCCATCGATGGTCGTTCTGCCGGCAGCAGGAAAGGCCGGCGCGAAAACGGCGACGATACGACCGTCAGCAGGATGCATCGCACGCCGCAATTCAATCGTCCTCGCCAGTTCCGCTCCCACGTGGCCGCGCAACGTTGAGTCGAATTTCCTGTAAAGCAACACCGTGCCGTCGCCGCAGTGCTTTCGCAGCAGGCGCGCAGTCTCATGTGCGGCTTGCTCCGGTCGAAGACGGCGCGTGTCGCCGTCGACTGCCAGCACATCCGCATCGACCTCTACTCCTTCGTCGCCCAGCGCAACCACCGCATGCAGACCGTGGCTGACGCAGGCCACGGCACAGTCCGCCGCTCCTGAAAGATCATCCGCGATGATCAGCATTTGCGTTCCTCGGCTCATTTCTCGGTCCCCGCTTCAATTACCGTGGCCTTCGTGCGGCGATCCCACCAGGCCACGAGCAGCGGCGCAAGAAACGCGGTCACGATTACGCTTGAAGCAACCAGAACTGTCG